>JAIFNM010000250.1 GCA_020047725.1 Betaproteobacteria bacterium | reverse complement strand
TGAAACTTCCGCGTCTTCGCGTCGCTCATTGCTTTTCCTTTATGACAGTGTGCAGCTTAAACCACTGTCTTGAATCCGGGGACCACTATACTCCCCTCCCGGATATCCTTTGGTGAGCCCATTGGCTTGGTTGTTTGAGCGCTGTTCTTGACTAACTATTCGTCCTTGCGGAGCGGCACGAAGCGCGAGCCGTAGGCGAGCAAGGCGGCACTGAAAACGACGACAGTCAGAGCAACGCCCAGCGAACTGGCGTGGGCAAGGCCGCCGATCAACGGTGGTCCGATCATGAAACCGGCGTAACCGATTGAGGTGACTGAGGCAATGGCAGCAGCCCGGCTAACGCCGGGTACGCGCGTTGCGGCACTGAACAGGACCGGCGCAACCAGCGCCAGACCGGCGCCGACCAGTGCGAAGCCGACGAAGGCCAGAGGGGCGTTGCGGGAAATCAGCACCACCGCCATTGACGTTGCCGCTACGCAGCCTCCCACGAACAGCAGACGGCGTTCGGAGAAGCGCCTGCGCAAGGCATCGGTCGAAAATCGCGCCAGCGCCATTGCCGCCGAAAACACCGCGTAGCCCAAGGCCGCCTGGGCTTGCGGCATGCCGATTTCCTGCTTTAAATAAAGAACGCTCCAGTCGTACATCACGCCTTCGGCGATCATTCCGGCAAGGATCAGGAGTCCCAGTACCAGCAGGAGTCCGCGTGGCCACGCAAAGTGTTGTTTCGGTTCATCGTCGCTGGAATGGGTTTCCAGCATGCCGAACGAAGCTACGGCAACGACAACGGCCATCGTTGCACCAATCCCCGCCAATTGCTGCCAGGGCTCTACCCCGGCACGCAGAAGTACAGCGGCAAGTGCTGCGCCGGCCATACCGCCGGTGCTGAACATGCCGTGCAGATTGCCCATGATCTGTCTCTTGCCCAGATGCTCAAGCTCGGAGCCCTCGGCGTTGATCGACACATCGAACAGGCTCGCCGCAGCGCCGAAGAGAAAGGCGATTGGCAAAACAAACGCAAAGCTCGGCGCAAGCAGGATGCAGGACAGTGCCGCACAAACCAGCAAACCGCCGATCAGGGCCGAAATTCGCGCCGATAGCCGGGCCACGACCCGTCCGACAAAGAACAGTGAGAACAGCACGCCGACGGCAAAGGCCAGCAAGGTCATCGAAAGGCTGGCTTCGTTCAGCTGATAATACTGTTTGACCGAGGGGACATGCGCCCCCCAGGCACCGGAAACAATACCGAGCACGACAAATTGCGCGCGTGTCGACCAGCGGGCGCGCACGAGGCTGCTCTGAGCGACGGTAATCGACGGTATGGAATGGGCAACGGTGTTCATGATCCTGACTCGCTCGGTTTCTCCTGTCGGCCCCCGTTTACACGAGGATGCGATAAAGTAATATAAAGGCTGGTACCTATCAATAAACGAACAACTAACGGAGAACAAATAGAATAGCGATTTAACGGCAAATGGCAAAGGCTGAAGTCTTTTAAAATTCTCCGATTTATAGCACTTTACTTTGATTTCTAGTCGATGCCATCCACAGAGCCATGGGGTATTGAATACGGGCTGACGTCATGAATGATCTCCTTGGTAGTGAAGTCTGTTCAGATTCCCGACACGCAGGGGACGATGATGCGTGCGAGAACCGGGCCGAGCTGGCCGCGCGCTTGCGCAGTTGCCTCGCCGATGCCGTACAGCGACTGGCCAGCAGGGCAATCCTCATTCGACATCCGGATGGGCCGATCGGACCGCTGCCGCGCGGATCTGGTCATTTCCATCTGGCCGCCGAGTTGTTCGTCCAGTTGTCGGGATGGACCGAATTTCAGTTTCCACAGAGTGCGCTGTGTCTCGAAGCCGGCGAGATCCTGCTGATCCCTTCACGTTTGTTGCACAGCGAACGTGTCGGTCCTGGCAGCGATGGCCAGCGTTTCGAGAATCTGGTGCTCTATGCCGAAGACGGAGCATTTCGCTGCCATCTCGCTCAAGAAGTATCGACCGGCGTGCCCGGATTCCTGTATCTGGATATGGGCCGACACGCCCAGGCAGTGCGTATCCAGGAGTGGCTTTCCGGCGCGGCGCTCGCGGTCGAGGATGAGACGCGGGCGGCACCAGATTCACCTGTCAGTATGCCCAAGCGTGAAGCATACCGGAGGGCGTGGGCCGACACTCAATCAAGCGCCCTCGTGACAGCCGCCCTGACTGGCGTACTGTGCGCACTCGATGACCAGCAACACGACACTTCACCCGAACCAATGCCAGTATCCCGCGTTCGCGTCATGGTTCAGAACCAGCTCGGTGACCGTACCCTCACTGTTCGCCGGCTGGCAACGCAAACCGGATACTCGGCGGATTACCTGTCGAATCTTTTCAGTGTCGCCACCGGTGAGCATCTGTCGGCCTACATCAACCGCCTGCGGGTCGCGCGGGCGGCCCATCTGCTGCGC
This sequence comes from Betaproteobacteria bacterium, assembly GCA_020047725.1. Classification (GTDB taxonomy): domain Bacteria; phylum Pseudomonadota; class Gammaproteobacteria; order Burkholderiales; family Rhodocyclaceae; genus Propionivibrio. The sequence goes on along the minus strand of JAIFNM010000250.1, from coordinate 5,406 downwards.
GAAAGCACGCTTTCCGGCAAGGAGATCGCCTGGGCCTGCGGCTTCTCGTCACCAAGCTATTTCATTCGCGCTTTTTACGCGCATTACGGGCAAACGCCGAAAGCCTGGCGTCAGGCCAATCCCTGACAACCCATCAGACGCACCCCGTTCAGCATCGCCGCTATTGAGAATTCGACGAGTTGCCGAACCGTTCCCGCTAGCGAATCCACAGCGACGGAGTTGTCTTCAGGCTGTTCACGCCTGAGCAGTTCCGGGAGCCTGAGGTGTCTTTGTCGGATGGCCTTCCATGCGGATGTTTGGAAGGAAGACAGCCAGCAAGCCGATCAAGGGGAGGAATGAGCAGACCTTATAGACCATCACGATTCCCCAAAGGTCTGCCAGCTGACCAAGAACCGCCGCGCCGATTCCTCCCAGGCCAAATGCCAGACCGTAGAACAGCCCCGAAATCGTTCCGATCTTGCCGGGGAAAAGCTCCTGGGCATACACCATGATGGCCGGGAAGGCCGACGAGAGCATGAACCCGATGATCATGGTCAGCGCCACTGAGGTCGACAAATCGACATAGGGCAGAGCGAGAGTAAAGGGGGTGATCCCGAGAATGGAAACCCAAATCACCTGTCGCCGACCTATCCGGTCGCCAATCGGGCCGCCGAGCAAGGTGCCCAAGGCAACTGAAAACAGAAAGTAGAACAAATGGTATTGAGCGTCCTGGGTGCCGATACCGTAATGCTCGATCAGATAGAAAATCAGGTAACTGCTGATACTCGCAACATAAAAGAACTTCGAGAAGATCAGCGCCAGCAATATGGCAAGAGTGCTCAGCACCCGGTGCCTAGGCAGTTGTTGAACGGCTTCCACAACCAATTTCTTTGGTTGACGATGCCGGTGTTGGTACCAGAACCCAACCCCCGTCAATACGATCATGGCCAGGAGCGCAAACAGAGAGAAAAAGGCGATGCTTCGCTGACCGTGAGGAAGGACGATCCAGGCACCCAACAGCGGACCTGTCGCCGAACCGGCATTGCCTCCGACCTGGAAGATCGACTGCGCCAGACCATGCCGGCCGCCTGATGCCATGCGTGCGACGCGAGCGGATTCGGGGTGAAAGATCGACGAACCCGTACCGACCATTGCCGCCGCCAAGAGCACCATGGGGAAGCTCTCGGCCAGCGACAGGGTGAGCAGGCCAACCAGCGTACACCCCATCCCCGCCACCAGCGAGAACGGCTTGGGATGCCGGTCGGTGTAGAAACCGACAATCGGCTGCAGCAGTGAGGCGGTACATTGAAAGGCCAGCGTAATCAACCCAATCTGCGCAAAACTCAGGTGAAAATCGGTTTTGAACAGAGGATAAATCGCAAGCATCAACGACTGGATCGTGTCGTTCAGGAAATGGGAAAAGCTGATTGCGCCCAGAACTTTATAAGACGTTGCTTCCGGTGAGCCCTTACCAGCCGCAGAATTTGTTTTCATCTGTCTATCGAAATATTGTGTGAGTAGAAGACGAACTATACGGGGTAATATTGCCATCCGTCTTGCAGGGGCGGAGGATTGATGCGCCGACTATTCGATGAAGTGGCTGTCTTTCCTGTCCTGGTTTTGTGCCTGCACTATCTTGCCGTGCCTCGACGCGCACTGGCCGGAAGGCACAAACAAAAACGGCCCCCAATTTTGGAGGCCGCTTCTAGGTCAGGTGGGTCGTGCTACCCACGCATTGGTCATCTTCCATCTGGAATGTACTCTTCTTCTGCCGGTTCCGAAGCATCCGGAAGGTTTAAATAGACATCCAGTACAAAGGGGATGGATACAATTGCAAGGAGTGCAATAAAAGTTAACATGGTATTTCCTTTCATGAATGACGGGCACTTCCACCCGACAGCCGAACAGTATCAAGAATCGCTCTCAATATCTGTTGCTCGTTTTATGCTTGTAGGTTGCCGCTTTGCGGCCTTTTTGTATCAGAGTGTGACGAGAGCACCAAAAAACAACAGTTTTCAAACGAACTGATACCATGGCACCCGTGCAACATGCGAATTCGCGGCAAGCGACTGCGAATGGAACCCGCGCTAAACTACCGCGCGACAAAACGGACACCAGAATGCGCAACCTATTCCGCTATGGCAACAAAGCCGCCCTGATCGTCGGCGTCCTTCTCCTGTTTCTCGACAACGTCCCTCTGGCCCATGAATTCGGTGCGTGGCCGATCGGATGCTTGCTCTGTTTCTGGTACTCCGCGACAGCCGTTTGGGAAGACCAGCGCATTGGCCCAAAAGTGAAGTATGGCTTGATCGCCTACCTCGTCATCGCGCTCCTGATGCTTCTGTTCTACCAAGGCTTTGGCGAAGATCAGGGCGAAAAGCCCGATTGGTCTCTCCCTCCCGCGTTGAAAGCCATGGGCGTAGGAAAATGAGGCGAAAGCAACGATTCGACAGTCACGTCCATAGCCGATACAGCCCCGACGGGCAGGACGATCTAGCGGCCTTTGCCGCCCGCGTGGACGAAGGCGTCGCCGACGGCATCGGCTTCGCGGAGCATTACGACTTTCTGCCCGTCTGCGGCGCGTGGAACCATCTGGACGAAGAACGTTACCTGGCCGATGTGGCCGACTGGGTGAGCCGCGGCTATGCCTTCTTCGCCGGGGTCGAGGTGGACTATTGCCGCAAAGTCGAAGGCGACATCCGCGCCAAGCTGAACCAGTTTCAGTTCGATTTCGTCATCGGCTCGATCCATACGCTCGAATCAGGATCGGTGTCGGACCGACTGATCGACCACTTTTACGACGATGCTGTCTTTGACCGGATGCTCACCGAGTACGCCGATGAATTCGCCGCCAGCTTGACCGTGCCCGAATTCGACGCCATCGGTCACGCGGGTGTGTTCCAGCGCTACCTCGACGAAGACTTCTTCGCCGGGAAGCCCTGGAAGGCCCGGATTCGGGATATGGAAGAAGATCTGGCCGCCCGTGCGGCCCGTTCGGGGAAACTGCTTGAGGTAAATACCTCGGGCCTTTTTTCGGTGCTGCGCAGCCCCTGCGCGACCCCGTTCTTCCTGGAATGCTACCGAAATCATGGCGGGAACGAGATCACCCTGGCCAGCGATTCTCACGCCGCCTCCCATTTGCGGCGCGGGTTCCCGGAGGTAGCACCGCTTCTTCGCTCTCTCGGGTTTTCCCAGATACATCTTCCATGGGACAGAGAACACCCGGTCCCTCTCTCATACTATCTGTAAAAAACCACGCCTTTCCTTGTTCTTCGCAGCGGCCGATCTTTCCCGGACGCGGTCCGCACGCTCAGAAACGCTTTTTCCGTCTTTCGTTTGATTCGCGTTGCGGTTTGTTATGGTCACCTGCGAGGGGCGCAAATGGCAAACGCGGCTGGACGCGTTCCTTCTCCCGATGCAGCGTTATCTCCTCAAGCAGGCGAGTTAGCGCCGGGAACTCATCCAAGAATAAGTCGTTAGATTTTTTCGCCCTGGGCATTTTCGGTTCCTGACTCACAACGCACAGGCAATTATCCTACGATGCGCCTAACTTTGTAGCGATTACATGAAGGTCGGGAGGGAGGCGGCAACCGCAGTCCTGAAAGGTGTTTCTTGAATTTGGGCCAGTGTGAAACGACTGGCCCGACCGGAGAGATTCGAACTCCCTACCCCTTGGTTCGAAGTTGATCTACCGTTTGTAACACATTGATTTGATTATAGCTTCAAGGCTGCTCGTTCCCCCACTTTGTACTGTCTTGTTAGGTAACTGAAGGTCGAGTCCCCAAAAAGTCCCCATCAGAAGGGCTTGTCTCTCATGAGCCATGCTACGGATGTTTGCCGCTCAATGGCATGTGCCATACAATCGTCATCAGTCGACTACCGGCCACAAGCGGTCCTCCACCCCTCCCATTCAGATCCAAATTGAGCGCCCGCTCCCCAATCTGAAGCGGCCATCCAACTGGCACGTTTCCCACAGAATCTTCCTAAAGCTCTGCGCATAGCCCCTGAATGGTTGGCGTAGGTTGACGGGTGGGCAGGGCTTTTTCGACCGCCTGAAAATCGGGCGTTGCCGGAGTCGCCGGCTGTTTATTCTTGTTATATCGACGGACAGGGATGAAGAAGACACCTGGAATGGCCAGATTCAGTGTTTTTAGTGACTTAATACCTACTGTGTTGATGGCGCTTCTTAGTACAATCTAGTACAATCGCGGGGTTTTTTCTCCCAGACTCCAGAAAAGCCATCAATGACCAAGATGCTACGCCTCCACCTCGTTTCGCTCCTGTCAGTTCTTGGTACTTTCTTTCGTGTTTGCCTGCCGACATTGTGGGGGAGCTATCGGAGGGCGGCGCGGCTCTTCCTGTCCTTACTTATCTGCTTCCTGCTTCCAACGACGCCAGCGATGGCGGGCCTTGCGGGCTCGATGAGCGTCCAGGGCGGCTATCCAAACCCTATCTACCTGGGTGACGTCACTGCCTTCAATATTTCGCTGACCAACAGCAATACTGCATCGGCGATTAGCGGAACAGCCTTCACGGATACGCTACCAAGCCACCTCGTGGTGGCTGGCGCTGGCGTCGCCTCTTACACTTGTACCAACGGGGATGGCTCCGCAGCAGGCACGACTGGAAGCGTCACGGCGGCACTTGGCGCCAATACCATCACGCTGGCAGGTGGCACCATTCCAGCCGCAGCAGGCGCGCTCGGAAGTTGCGACATCGTTGTGGAGGTCACTTCCCGCACCCCGGCCGATCAGAACACTGCACCCATCAACACGATTGCGATCGGCGAAGTTACTGGCACGGACAATTTTGGGGGGGTCTCAAACGCCGGTGTGATCGCTCAGTCGGTGATTATCAATACGCTGAACAATCCAACGATCAGCAAGAGCTTTTCCCTTTCAAACATTGTCAGGAATGACCAGGCCACACAACTGACCATCGTCATCAGCAATAGCAACAACGCGACCAGAAACCTGCCGTTGAATAGCGGTGCTGATACGCCTCCCTATGCGATCCGTGACGTGCTGCCGGCAGGACTTCAGGTCTCGGCTATACCCAATACCATCGCCGCTTGTAGCGGAGCAGGTGTGCCACCCGCGTTTGCTCCCGTTGCCGGCGATACGACACTTACCGCCGTCGGTGGCACGGTGGCTGCCGGTGGAAGCTGTACTCTGAAAGTGGATGTCGTCGGGACGAGCATCGTTGGCGGCACAAGCATCGATGGCGGCACGACCTATGGCGTCTACTACGGACTCGAGCGGACCAACACGATTAGCAAAACAACTGACTTCGGCAACCAGCGCGGTCTGGTGCCGCCTAACGATGCGAGTGCAAACCTTACCGTGACCTCGGCCATGCAGGTTTCCAAGGCGTTTTCGCCTACGACCGTCGCTGCGGGTCAGGCGGCCAGCCTGACCATTACCCTGC
>JAIFNM010000205.1 GCA_020047725.1 Betaproteobacteria bacterium | reverse complement strand
GTTAACGACTACTCCTCACAATTCTCCTTGTCGCCGCAGTCTTTCTTTCTTTCAATTTTCCTGTTGTTGTCGTTTTTAGGCTGTTGTTGCCCAGCGGCTTCCGGTGGCTTTTGCCTTTCCGGAGCGACTTGTGCGGGAGCTTCCGTCGGTTGCGCCGAGCGTGCTGGAGGAACTTGCGGCGCAGTTACCTGAGGCGCACTTTGTTCAGGGATTGGCTTGGGTTCCGCTGCCCGTTTCGGTGAAACTTGAGGTGCTGGTGTTTGAGGAGCCACCGGTGCCGCGATCACTTTAGGCTCGGCAGCGCGTTGCGGCTCACGAGGAGGGGTGACTACTTGTTCACGTTGATCCGGTTTGCTGCGCTGCGCCGGAGCGTGGTCGAGTGGCACCGGTAATGGTGTCTTGACGTGCGGTTGTGCAGTCTGTGCAGGTGGCACGATGATCGGTTCCTGATCTCCGCCCATATTTTTCTTCTCGTCTTTACTATTCTGCACTGGTGCTTTAGCTGCCGGGGCAGGGGGAGCCTGAGGCGGTAAGGACTGAGGTTGCGCTGAAGGAGGTGCTGCGGGTTGTGCACGCTGATCCTTGCCTTGCTTCTCCGGCGTAAGTGCTGCTGGCGAATGAGTCGGAACTTTTGTTGGAGCAACATCGGGCTTTGGCGCCTCCGGGACGATCGGAATCGGGGGAACTGCAGGTGTCGGAGGTACCACGGGAGGCTGTTGTTCATCAGATTTACCGCGTCCCTTTTCTGGCTTTTCTGGCTTCTCAGCGGCGGCTGGGGGAGGTGGCTGAATGGCTCGCGTTGCCTCTTGTGACGGTGCGACGACTTTGACGACCGGGGCCGGCGCGGCGTCTACAGGTTTCAATTCCGTGCGTTTTGTATCGTCGAGCGGTTTGCCTGGCTGGGTAGCCAATTGCGGCTGTTGCGCTGCAAAACCGGCATGGGTTGCAGGAGGCGTACTGTGGGCGACCACTGGTCGCTCGAATACCCGGGGCGGTGGTTTGTCGGCTTTGGTGGCACCACCGCGCACGCTTTTCTCGGTCGGGGCGACGGAAGGTGTAAGTACAACCGGCACGTTGGCCACTCGCATTGACACCAGACGATATGCACCGGCACCGGTGATGGACCGCGATTTCCGCAGGAGCAGCAACGAGCAGGTGTATGAGGCGAATGTCACTTCAGTCCATGCCGTGGTTGGCCCGCCCGAGCAGCGCTGCTGGGTCGAGCAGGAACAGGTCGTTCAGGAGCGCAGTAACAACAGTATTCCGGGGACGGTTGTAGGTGCCGTGATTGGCGGCATCCTCGGACACCAGGTTGGCGGTGGGCGTGGACAGGATATCGCGACGGCTGGTGGTGCTGTTGCGGGGGCTGTCGTAGGCAACAACATCGGACGCAATAGCGGTGGCGGGCAGCAAGTGACAACGCAAAACGTCCAGCGCTGCTCCAGTGCTCCTGGCCAGGCCCGGCCTGAATACTGGGACGTAACCTATACCTTCCGTGGGCAGGAGCATCGCATGCAGATGAGCACGCCTCCTGGTCCCAGCATTACAGTCAATGAGCGAGGTGAGCCACGGGTGTAAGCGGATGGCAGCACCAACCCATCACAAATGACCCAAGAAATACGGACTATGCGCGCCAGCGTACCGAGTTAAAGCCAGTGCTCGCGTAGCCTCATTACGAACGGTAGAGCATACAGGTTGGCTGCTTCACCGCTCCAACAGAAGCGAAGGCCCGATCTGCCCAAGCTGATTACTACCGCCAGAAGCTGATCAACTCTGGGGGATTGTCCACAATTTCGTGGGACGTCCTGCTAACCAAACAAAGCAAACAAAGGAAATATCATGAAATATGCAAAACTGATGTCCGCAACCGTTTTATCTCTCGCCTTGAGCGCTTGTTTTACCCTGCCTGCGGGTCCAGCCGGACCGCAAGGTGCAACGGGTGACACCGGAGCAAAGGGAAGCACGGGATACACCGGTGCTACGGGATATACCGGTGCAACCGGAAATACCGGCGCAACCGGTGGATCAGGAGCAACCGGCGAAACAGGTGCAACCGGATACACCGGCGCGACGGGTGACACTGGCGCTACCGGCAACACGGGTGCACGGGGTAACACGGGCGCAAGAGGGACTACCGCTGATGGTACCGTGGTTATCATTCCCCCTCGCTAACACCAACTGATTTCAACTCCATTCCAGCTGTGCCTTGATCAAAGCAAGGCTTTCCTTGTAGAGATCAAGGCACGGCGAATCTGGACCTGGAGATCACCCGTCATGAATTGACTATTGACCGTCAATCAGGAGAAAGACATGAAGTACAAGAACAGGCCTGAAGGCCAACACGAAAACCATTCCGAGCACCATCTTCAGGAGAACGCCGAGGTTGCCGAGTTCCACAACAAACGAATACATCGTGAACAGAAAATCGAGACCAAGAAAGAATCTTCAAACAAGCCCGAGGGCAACTACGAATATGAACAACTGATTGCGGAAGATGCAAGCTTTAACGCCAAACCGATGATCGAGGAAGCGGCTTTTTATATCGCCGAGCAGCGCGGCTTTGCGCCGGGGAGCGAGATGTCCGATTGGCTGCAGGCTGAAGCCCGCATTGAGCAGTCGTTGCGCAGCACTTCTACGGAAGAACGTCGTAAAGCAGGCGTTGAAGACCGGCGCAGGTAAACTGGCCTGAATAGGGAAAAGCAGGAAACTGCCAGATCAGGTCGCGACTTCTGCACCTCAACACATAGTGAAAGAGCCGTGACTGCAGCAGTCCCGGCTCTTTGTTTGTCGGTAATTCGCTATTTGAATTTTGAATGCGCGGCCGCTACCCCGGATTTTAGATCGTCCCAGATCTTGTCGGCCGTTTCCTTGGTTTGATCCCAGGCTTCGCCTGTCGCTTTTTCCAGTTCCTTCATCTTTTCAGCTGCCGCGCTTTGTGTTGCACGCAATCTGACAAGTTCTTCTGCGCGTCTGACCTTCATGTCGGCCCCGGCCTTTCCGACCTTGGCTTCCAGCAAATTGATCTGGGCGTTCCATTCCTTCAGTTGCGCTGCCATTTTTTCCCTGTGGGCATCATGAATGTTCATTTTTTTTCCTTCAGTTAGGGGTTGGTTACGGACTCAATTCAGACTTAATTGCTCGGTTTCACGATCAGGTTGTTCTTCACTTCATTTACGCCCGATACCGCGCTGGCCAATGATTTGGCCGTTTCGCTTTTCGCCATCGTATCGACCGACCCACTCAGTGTCACAACGCCTTTCATGGTTTCTACGCTGATTTGCAGCGTCTTGAGGCCTTCCTCGGCAAGAATGGCCCCTTTGACCTTGGCAGTAATCTCGGAATCGTCAATGACTACAGCCGCTTTGGCGCTTTGGTCACTCATTTTTTCGCCGACCTTATCGACGGTTTCGCCGATCTTCTTGCCTGCGTCATTTGCTGCCTGGTCAATCTGTTTGCCTGCACTCTCTGCAGGACCCGGAGCCTTGTTACAAGCCGCCACACCAAGAGCAAGCAGTACCGAAATGCTGATCAGTTTGAAGTTGTGTAATGATTTCATTGGAATACCCTTTTAAAAGTCATTCATGTCGCCGAAGAAGAATGAACATGCAGTGATTGACAGATTGATTGAAGAGCCTCATGCGCCCCTTGATCCGATGCCAGGGCTGCCCGACGACGAGCCGATCTGATGTGGTGAAAAACTCAGCTGATCGGGCTTCGTCCCCCTAGGGAAACGATGTGGCCAGAGCACCGGTAATTCTTCATGCCAACTGGACTATTTCATATCCGTCGATGATGTTCCGTGCGCTATCGAACATAGGAATGAATTTGGCAGTGTGCATGCCTTGCCTTGCCCGGTGGCTGAAGAGCAGATATCGGACCTGTAGCTACAAATACTATTTTTTCCGGATATGCGCGCCAGCGCACATACCGTGTGCTGGATAGGCGCTACAAAGGCAGCTCCACAAACGGATTATCAGGAGACGATATGAAGAAGCTTGCCGTAGTATTGATTGCCATTGGAAGTCTGTTGGGCGGTTGCGTTGCCTATGAGGTTCCGAACCGGGATCAAGGTGCCACTCGGCGCGACAATGATCGTGATCGCGATGGCGTCCCGAATCGTGCGGACCGTGATCGCGATGGCGATGGCGTTTCCAACCGTCAGGACCTCCGTCCAAACGATCCACGCCGCTATTGAAGCCGGCGCTGGGCAGGGCAATACAATTGCATCTGTGCTCGGTTTGTTATTGATTGGTGCTTCAGCCTTCCCGGCGCTCCTGCAACAACGTAATCACGCAAATTGAATCCACTGCCTTGACAGCCAATAAATACGGACTTCTTCAGATCACATCCCGTGGTAGTCAATGTTTATAAGGATCGCCGGGCATATGTCTTGAAGATCGTTTATTGACGCAGCTCACAGACCGCTGCAGATTTCAGGCATCTTTCAAGGCACATGGTCTGACCCAATTTTTGGCCGCACCTATCGGACGAAGTGGGCGGCGCTGACTTGGCCGAGAACCAGTGCTGTCATGGCCGGTGCAGGGTGTCCGGTGACCAGCCTATTGGAAACCCTTTTCAACTGAACGAATGAGGCCAAAGACTGGTCAACAAGATGGAGGTATGTCATGACCCACAATCTGTTCAATTCGTTGCGCGTTCTTGTGTTGGAGTCCGGCACCGTCGGCAAGTTCTACTCGCTTCCCGCTTTGCAGGACGCTGGAGTTGCCACCATCTCGCGGCTCCCGGTATCGATCCGTATCGTTCTCGAATCGATCCTGCGTAACTGCGATGGCAAGAAGATCAGTGAGTTGCATGTACGGCAACTGGCGCACTGGCAACCCAATGCACCGCGCAGTAGCGAAATTCCCTTTGTCGTCGCTCGTATCGTGTTGCAGGACTTCACCGGTGTGCCCTTGCTCTGCGATCTGGCGGCCATGCGCGGGGTGGCCAAGCGCTTCGGCAAGAATCCGAAGATTGTCGAGCCGCTGGTGCCGGTTGACCTGGTAGTCGATCACTCGGTGCAGGTCGACCATTTCAAGCTTCCCGGCGCGCTCGACCTGAACATGAAGCTGGAATTCCGGCGCAATGCCGAGCGTTACCGGTTCATCAAATGGGGAATGCAGGCCTTCGACAGCTTCCGCGTCGTGCCGCCCGGTATTGGCATCGTGCATCAGGTGAACCTCGAATACCTGGCGCGTGGCGTGTTGCAAAAAGACGGCATTTACTACCCCGATACGCTGGTCGGTACCGACTCACACACCACCATGATCAATGCCCTCGGCGTCGTCGGCTGGGGCGTCGGCGGCATCGAGGCGGAGGCCGGCATGCTCGGCCAGCCGCTGTATTTCCTGACACCGGACGTCGTCGGCGTGCATCTGCATGGCCGCCTGCGCGAAGGGGTGACGGCAACTGACCTGGTGCTCAACATCACCGAAAAGTTGCGCCAATCGAAAGTTGTCGGCAAGTTCGTCGAGTTCTTTGGCGACGGCGCGGCCTCGCTGACGCTGCCGGACCGCGCGACGATTGCCAACATGGCGCCGGAATATGGGGCGACGATGGGTTTCTTCCCGGTTGATGCCGAGACGGTGCGTTATCTCGCTGCGACCGGGCGCAGTGACGAAGAGATCGACGCCTTCCGCTCTTATTTCAAGGCGCAGGGCTTGTTCGGCATGCCGCAGGATGGAGAAATTGACTACAGCACGGTGATTGATTTCGCGCTGGACAGTGTGCAGCCGGGTGTCGCTGGCCCAAAACGGCCGCAGGATCGCATCGATTTGCCCGACCTCGGGCAGCGTTTTAGCGAGCTTTTCGTGCAGCCGGTCGCACAGAACGGCTATGGCCGGACAACGAACGAGATGGCGCAGCGTTTTCCGGTGGGTGGTAAGGCGACAGATACCGTTGCTCTCGATCCAGCGTCCGGGACTAATAGTGCGAACCGCAACGAAACAGAGATGGTTGACCATTCTCAAGGGGTGTCTACTGCGCCCTCAATCAAGCGAAGCGAGGTCGACATCGGCCATGGCGACGTGCTGATCGCTGCCATCACCTCATGCACCAATACCTCGAATCCAGGCGTGATGCTCGCCGCTGGCCTGCTGGCGAGCAAGGCGGTAGCGCTCGGACTGGCGGTGGGTTCGAAGGTAAAAACTTCGCTCGCACCGGGTTCGCGCGTGGTCACGGAATATCTGAGCAAAGCCGGTTTGTTGGGCGATCTGGAAATACTCGGTTTTCGGGTCGTTGCTTACGGGTGCACCACCTGTATCGGCAATGCGGGTCCGCTGGCTGCGCCACTGGAGGAGGCCATCGCCGCGAACGATCTGATCTGTGCCGCCGTGCTTTCGGGCAATCGCAACTTTGAGGCGCGCATCCATCCGGCGCTCAAGGCCAACTTCCTGATGAGTCCGCCGCTGGTCGTTGCCTTTGCGATTGCTGGCCGTATTGATATCGACCTGACCCGTGAACCGCTGGGCATCGGGCGCGACGGGCAAGCGGTGATGCTGAAAGATATCTGGCCAAGCGATCAGGACATCGCCACGGCCATGAGCCATGCCACCGACCCGGAAACCTATCGGGAGCTGTACCGCGACTTCGCCCATGGGAATCCGCTGTGGAACGAAATCCCCGCCGACACCGGCCAGGTCTATGCCTGGACGTCGTCGTCCTACATTACTGAACCACCGTTCTTTGAAGGCTTCGCGCTGGAACCACCCGGCGTGACCGATATCCGGGCGGCGAGGGCGTTGGCAATCTTCGGCGACTCGGTGACTACCGACCATATCAGTCCGGCCGGATCGATCAGGCCCGGTTCGCCGGCCGGTGAATATTTGATTGCTGAAGGCGTCGCCGTTCCCGACTTCAACAGCTACGGCTCGCGGCGCGGCAACCACAACGTGATGGTGCGTGGCACCTTTGCCAATGTGCGCATTCGTAACCTGATGATTCCAGCCAATGCCGACGGTACCCGCGTCGAAGGTGGCATGACGCGCTTTCAGCCTGGGAATGAACTGATTTCTATCCATGCCGCAGCAAGCAAGTACCAGTCGGCCGGGATACCGAGCATGGTGTTTGCCGGCGAGGAATACGGGTCTGGCTCCAGCCGCGACTGGGCGGCCAAGGGGCCGCGTCTGCTGGGTGTGCGCGCGGTCGTGGCGAGGAGCTTCGAGCGTATCCATCGCTCCAACCTGGTCGGGATGGGCGTACTGCCGCTCCAGTTCAAGGGTGAGGACAGCGTCGACTCGCTGGGGATCATCGGCGACGAAGAATTCGACATTCGTTCCCTCGATGGTGAATTGCAGCCGCTTCAGGATGTCGTATTGGTGATCCGTCGGCACGACGGGGCAAGACGGGAAGTGACCTTGCAATTGCGTGTCGATACGCCGGTCGAAGTGGACTATCTGCTGCACGGCGGCATTCTGCCCTACGTCATGCGGCAGTTGCTTCAGGATTGATGTCAGCGGCTGAGAAAAAGGCCAAGGAACTCCTTGGCTAATTTCTCAACGGGCTATATCGATACGGATGGCTGGTTTCGTAGACCGAGAAGCAATGGACATTGATACCTCATCCAAGCACTCAATCTTCCATTTCCGCACCGTCCCGAACCAGGTTCTTGAACGTGGTGCCGGGCGTGAATTTTGGAACGATTGTCGCCGGAATTTCCAGTTCCGCGCCCGTCGCAGGATTCTTGCCCAGGCGCGCTGCCCGTGAAGTCGCCTTGAACGTACCAAAGCCCGGTATAAGCACGGGTTGCCCGGCCGCCACAGTTTCCATGACAACCCGCAGCAGCGTAGACACCACGTCACCAACGCTGGCCTGGGATTGGTTGGTCTCGGTTGCCAACAGCCTGATCAGATCGGTTTTGGTCAATTCGGGGACTCCTTGTTAGACACGATTATCCAGCGGAAATTACGG
>JAIFNM010000293.1 GCA_020047725.1 Betaproteobacteria bacterium | reverse complement strand
CCGGCGTTAGCTGCACAAAGATGACGCTGACCAGCGACATTCCCTACGAAGCCATCATTGAGGCAGCGACGCAGAGCGACTGCGACCTGATTTTCATGTCGTCGCACGGCCGACGCGGGTTCAGCGCCCTGCTGCTGGGCAGTGAAACCAACAAGGTGCTTGCGCACACCAAGATCCCGGTGTTGGTCTATCGCTGAGTCAGCACACGGCTGAGAGGTGCATCAACTGGCGATCCGCAGGACTAACACCGTGGAAGCTAATGTTTACGCCAATCTTCAGATAGCCAGGTTCGAGGCCGTTTATCCATGCGGCCTCCAGCCGGCCTTCTTCAGGTTCGACGAAGAAGATGCGGTTCCTCAAATAGCGACGTGATTTCAACCCGGTAGATATCCGGATTGTCCGGCACCACATAGAGGACCGGTGTCATCAGCTCTTCAAAAATACCGCGCAAGCTGCGGGCGCCGGTTTTGTATTCGATGGCGATCTCCGAAATCTGCTCGAACACTTTCGGGCCAATACTCAGCTCGACACCTTCCGCCCTGAAAATCTCGACGTATTGCTTGTAGATCGAGTTCTTCGGCACGCTCATGATCTTGACCAGCATGTCCCTGCTCAGATTCTGGAAGTTGGCGATGATCGGCAAGCGGCCAGTAAATTCCGGAATCAGGCCGAATTCAAACAGATCCGTTGGCTTCACGCGCTTGTTGAGGCGGTCAAGAATATTCTGGTTGTCGTCACCCGAGGTCGATATGAAACCGAAGCCGTGGGTCTTGGACATGATGTTCTCCAGCCCGACAAACGCCCCGCCGCAGATGAACAGGATATTGCTGGTATCAATGTACTGATTCTCCCTCAGCTTGACCGGCGAACCTTCCATGATCTTGAGCAGGGCGTGTTGCACGCTCTCGCCGGAAGTCACCCGGGCCTCGGTCTTGCTCGCTTTCAGCTTGTCGATTTCGTCGATGAAGACGATGCCGAGCTGGGCTTTTTCAATATTTCCGTCCGCCTTTTCAAGCAGCCGTTGCAAGGTTGCCTCGATCTCCTCGTTGACGTACTTGGTCTGCGCCAGCGACGTCGCATCCGCCGTAACGAACGGAACCGCCAGCATTCTTGACAATGTTTCGCAGAGCAGGGTTTTCCCGGTACCCGACGAACCGATCAGCAGGACATTGCTCTTGGCAATGGACCCGTCGTTCTGCAAAAACGTGGATATCTTCCGGTAGTGAGAATAGACCGCCACGGCCAGAACCTTCTTGGCTTCGTCCTGCCCAATCACGTACTGGTCAAGGTACTTCACAATCGAACTGGGTGTGGTTTCTTTGGCAAGCAAGGTGTTCCCCTCAATTGAAAACTGTATTTCCAACACAGCTGCTATGGTATTCCGATTCAGGCCGCCAAGGCATGTGCACCCTGCATCGAGTATGCGTTATGCTTGGATCTTTACAAACTCCTGACCGAAGGCTGAACAATGTTCGAATGGTGGCACTGGATTGTCCTTGGACTTTGCCTCGCGATGACAGAACTGGCGGTTCCGGCATTTTTCATCATCTGGTTCGGAATCGGCGCCATTGGCGTCGGCATCGCCCTGCTGGCCGCTCCCGACCTGGCTGTTGCCACGCAAATTCTGATCTGGGCGGCGCTTTCCAGCGTCCTTGTTGGCGTCTGGTTCCGCTATCTCAAACCACGCACGGTCACGGCTGTGGGCACCTCGGCGGCTTCCGTGGCCGGTGAAATCGGCGTTCTCGTGGCAGACATTTCACCTGACACACGCGGCCAGGTACGTTTTCAGAAACCGATTCTCGGCTCCGATGTCTGGGAGTGTTATTCCGACTCGAAAATCAAGGCCGGTGAGCGCGTGCGCATTATCGTCGTCGAAGGCAATTACATCAAAGTGGAGATAGCAAAATGATCGGAATGACCATCACTTCAGCCGTATTCCTGCTCTTCATCATCGTTACAGTCGCCAAGGGCGTACGCATCATTCCGCAGGGCGAAGAGTGGATTGTCCAGCGCCTCGGAAAATACCGCATCACCCTGATGCCCGGCCTGCGTTTCATCATTCCTTACTTCGACACGGTCTCGTACAAGGTGACAACCAAGGACATCATCCTCGACGTTCAGGAGCAGGAAGTCATCACCCGCGACAACGCAGTCATCGTGGTCAATGCCATCGCCTTCATCAAGGTTACCGACCCGGTCAAGGCGGTTTATGGCGTGGAAGATTACTCCGAAGCCATTCGCAACATGATCATGACCACGCTACGTTCGATTGTCGGCGAAATGGAGCTTGACCAGGCGCTCTCGCAGCGCGACATGATAAAGGCACGCCTTAAAGCCGGCGTCGCCGATGAGGCGCTGGACTGGGGCCTGACCGTCAAGTCAGTTGAAATACAGGACATCAAACCTTCGGAATCAATGCAGCGCGCAATGGAACTGCAGGCGGCGGCCGAACGGGAACGGAAAGCCATGGTTACCCGTGCCGAAGGCGAAAAGCAGTCGATGATCCTGACCGCGGAGGCCCGGCTGGAATCGGCCAAGCGCGATGCAGAAGCGCAAATCATGCTGGCCGATGCGTCATCGCAGGCAATCACGAAAGTTACCGGATCGTTTGGCGAGAACGAGTTGCCGATGCTTTATCTGCTGGGCGAGAAATACATCACCAGCATGACCAAGCTCGCCGAATCGCCAAACGCCAAGATGATTCTGCTCCCGGCCGACCTGCAAAGCACGCTGCGCGGGCTTTTCCAGAAACTGCCCAAGCCGTAGCAGGAAGTCATGCTGAAACTCGTGGAAAGGCCGTCATTCCGGGTCAAGCCCGGAATGACGAATTTGTTAAAGTCCATTTGCTTCAGCATGACTGACTAGTAGATCGAAAGAAAAACGTTTGCCTTCAAGAAAACAACTTATCAACGGTTATCTCGCTGCAGCTGCCACGCTGGTCATGTGGGCCTGTTTCTCGCTGGTTTCGCGCTATGGCGGCAAGAGCGTATTGACGTCCTACGACATCTTTGCGCTGCGTTCGATCACCGCGTCGCTGGTTCTTCTGCCTTTTGCCGGCAGCCTGCCGCGCGGTGCCTGGCGTGACCGTCGGCTGTGGGTGTTGACCATATTGTGTAGCCTGCTCTACTGCCCGCTGGCCTATAACGGTTTCAGGTACGCGCCCGCCGCGCATGGCGCCATTCTGCTTTCCGGCCTGCAACCTTTCCTGATCAGCACGATCGTCTGGCTGATCGCAGGCACCCGCCCGAATCGGATGCGGAGTATCGGGCTCATCCTGATTGCCGTCGGCATCACATGCGCGGCAATGCCCTATTTTTCGGACTGGTCTGCCGATTCGGCCTTTGGTGATCTGCTCATCCTGCTCAGCTCGATATCCTGGGCGCTCTACGCCGTCTATGCGACGCGCTGGGGCTATTCCGCCTGGACATTGACGCGTGCCGTTGCATTCGGCACCGCCGTCGTCTACCTTCCGATCTACGCGCTCTTCCTGCCCAAGCAACTCGCGGCAGCGCCCCTCTCGATGATTGCCATCCAGTGCTTTTTCCAGGGCATCGTCGCAACGATTCTCGCCATGCTGGCCTACCTCAAGGCCATCGATCTGCTGGGTGCCGAACGCGCCGCCGCCTTTCTGGCGCTGGTTCCCATCGTAACCGGGCTGGTTGCGGTGCCGTTGCTTGATGAAGCGCTAACGATCTGGTTACTTGGCGGTCTTATTTTTGTATCACTGGGGTCATTCATCGCTTCACGTTATGGTTCCATCTCATTAAGGAGTTGATTCATGCAAAATTTCACTTTCTACAATCCGACACGCATTCTTTTTGGCACCGGGCGCATTGCGAACATTGCGCGCGAGATTCCGGCCAACGCCCGGGTACTGATCACTTACGGTGGCGGCAGTATCGTCAAGACCGGCACGCTGGCCGAAGTGAAGGCGGCACTGAACGGCTTTACCGTTTTCGAGTTTGCCGGTATCGAACCCAATCCGACCTATGAAACGCTGATGAAGGCTGTCGAACTCGCTCGCCGCGAAAACATCGACTTCCTGTTGGCCGTCGGCGGCGGTTCGGTCATCGACGGCACCAAGTTCATCGCGGCCGCCATTCCCTTTGTTGGCGAACCGTGGGATCTGCTCGCCAAGCGGGCGAAGGTCAGCAGCGCGATTCCGTTCGGCAGCGTTCTTACCCTCCCCGCTACCGGCTCCGAAATGAACAGCGGCGCGGTGATCACCAAACGTGCCACCAATGACAAACTGGCATTCTCGAATGGCCTGCTCTTCCCGCGTTTCTCGGTACTCGACCCGACCAAGACCTACACGCTGCCGGCACGCCAGGTTGCCAACGGCGTTGTCGACGCCTTCGTGCATATCACTGAGCAGTACCTCACCTTCCCGGCTGACGCCAAGGTCCAGGATCGCTTTGCCGAAGGGCTGCTGCTGACACTGATCGAGGATGGCCCGAAAGCGCTGCTCGAACCGGAAAACTATGACGTGCGCGCCAACCTGATGTGGACGGCCACGCTGGCCCTGAACGGTCTGATCGGTGCCGGCGTGCCGAACGACTGGGCAACGCACATGCTTGGTCATGAACTTACCGCCCTGCATGGCCTTGACCACGCGCAGACACTGGCTGTCGTCCTGCCGGCCATGCTGCAGATCAGACGTGAAGAGAAGCGCGGCAAGCTGCTGCAGTTCGCCGAGCGTGTCTGGGGCCTGCGCGACGGCGACGAGGACGCCCGTATCGATCAGGCCATCGAGCGTACCCGCCAGTTCTTCGAATCGCTCCAGGTCCCGACACGACTCTCGGGCTACGGCATCGGCAAGGACGCCATCCCGGCCCTGATGGCCCAGCTGGAACGGCATGGCATGGTCGCCCTTGGCGAGCACCAGAGTTTTTCGCTTGAGGGTTCGCGCCAGGTTTATGAACTGGCGGCCTGACGCTGACTGAACGAAATTTGGAACTGACGAAGTAACTGCCCGGTGCGACCTATTCGGATCGGGCAGAAAACCTTGAATCACCAGAGCAAGCTGATCTCCCTCCTCTTCTTGCCCATAACCTCCTGAATACAACGTTTTAGCGATAGTCATGACCATAACAGTGGACTATGATGCATTCAGGGAGGAATCAAAAATGACAGACAACAATTCATTCCTCGAAGCCAGGATTCAACTCGGCTTGACTGGGTTGTTGCCAGTATTTTCCGTCAGCGACAGTATTGAGGCCTTGCTCGGGTTCCGTCCGGAAACCTTCATCAAAGGCGAAATCTCGCTCAAAAACCTGATCCACGCTGGGGACCAGGATATTGCCAGCACGTTGTTCGCCAGCACCGCCACGCCACCGTCAGGACAGCTCAACATCCGGATACGCCAAGCCAATGGACGAATCCGCTGCGTCCGAGCGCAATACACCAAATCCACCGACAAAAACGGCATTGCAATTGTTCTGGACTTGTTGCTTCAGGACGCAAAAAGCCTGAGCCGGAGTCTAAAAAGTGAGCCCATGATGGCCAACTTCAAGGCCATGATGGAGAACACCGACGACTTTATATTCTTCAAGGATCGCAACCATGTATTCACCGGTGCAAGCCAAACCCTGGTCGCAATTACCGACCCGGCTGAGCATTGGACCGATCTGCTCGGGCAGACTGATTACGATCTCTTCCCGGAGGAATACGCCGATATCTATTACGAGCTCGAAAAGCAGGTTTTCGCCGGTGTCCCCGTAGCACACGAGATTCAGGAAACACTTACCAAGGATGGCAAGAAGGGCTGGGTCGATAACCGGAAATATCCAATACGGAACGAAGCAGACGAGATCATTGGCCTGTTCGGCATCGCCCGCGATGTGACCGAAAAAAAACATGTTGAAGATGCATTGGCGGAGAGTGAACAACGCTTCCGTTCCATATTCGAACAAGTGCCCTCGATCTCGGTACAGGGTTATAACCGTGATCGTCGAGTCATCTTCTGGAATTCGGCAAGCGAGCGACTCTATGGGTACACCCGTGAGCAGGCCGAGGGACAGCAGCTGGAAAACCTGATTATTCCGCAGCCCATGCGCGAAGCCGTAGTGCAACTGATATCGGCCTGGATAGCAGGCGGTCCGGCCATTCCAGCCTCCGAGTTAACGTTGCTGAGTGCGGAGGGGAAACCCGTCGAGGTTTTTTCCAGCCACGTCATGTTGCGGGACAAGAGCGGCGAAGCGGAGATGTATTGCGTTGATATCGACATTTCCGAGCGCAAACGGGTGGCAGCGGATTTACTGCAGGAACAGCAGTTCTCCAAGTCCGTTCTGGACAACCTGCCAGGAATTTTCTACCTCTACACCTACCCCGATTGCCGGCTGGTGCTGTGGAACAAGCGCCATGAATCGCTGCTGGGTTACGAGGCCAGCGAAATGAAAGGCCGCCACGTCACTGACTGGCATGTAGCGGAAGCCAGAGCGGCTGTTCTGGAGGCGGTCGATCAAGTGATGAAAACCGGCCAGAGTTCAATTGAAGCCCCTTTGCAGGCAAAAGATGGTCACTTGGTATACTTCAACCTCACCGGCGTCAAATTTGAGGCGCAGGAACAATCCTATTTCATGGGGATTGGCATCGACATTTCCGAGCGCAAGCAGATCGAAGAAGCGTTGCGCACGAGTGAGGAGCGGCATCGGCTGCTGGCGGACAACGCCACCGACGTCATCTGGACGATGAATATTGAAGGCCGTTTTACTTACGTCAGTCCCTCGGTTGAAAAGCTTCGCGGCTATACCAGCGCCGAGGTGATGAGCCAATCACTGGAAGAAGCACTGACACCGGAATCCGTCCCGATTGCCATGGATGGACTGTGTAATTCAATCGCTGCCGTAAAAGCCGGACTGCCCATTCCCGAGTTCCGTGGCGAGCTTGAACAGCCCTGCAAAGACGGATCAACCGTATGGACCGAGGTGACCACGACCGGCATGCGGAATAACGCGGGTGAATTCATCGGCATTCTTGGCGTTACGCGTAACATAACCAAGCGCAAGAAAATGGAAGACCAGGTCAGGCAACTGGCCTTTCATGACCCGTTGACCAACCTGCCGAACCGTCGCCTGCTCAACGATCGGCTGAATCAGGCGATGGTGGCCAGCAAGCGCAGCGGGTGCTATGGCGCCCTGATGTTCCTTGACCTTGACCACTTCAAAACGCTCAATGATACGCTGGGGCATCGAGTGGGTGACATGCTTCTGGTCGAAGCGGCGAACCGGTTGAACAGTTGCGTGCGCGAGATGGATACGGTGGCGCGTTTTGGCGGTGACGAATTCCTTGTAATGATCAGCGAGCTGGCTGAAGACAAAGCCGAATCAGCGGTCAAGGCCACCCTGATCGCCGAAAAGATCCGTATTGCTCTGTCGGAACCTTATGGGTTGTCGATCAAGAACGACAATGGGACGGCAAAAAAAATCGAACATCGATGCACCTCGAGCATTGGGCTGACCTTGTTTTTCGGTCAGGAAAGCACTCAGGATGAAATCCTCAAATGTGCAGACGCCGCGATGTATCTGGCCAAGGAGGCCGGTCGCAATCAGATTCGTTTGACCTCGGCATCCCAGCTGACGTGAGTGAGTTCTCTTTCAGGGAACTCGCTTGGCACTCGTCGTTCGAACGTGACACTATCCCGCAACTGGGATTCCTCGTCTGAGCGAGCACATAGCGCCTTGAACAGGCAGACTGCAAAAATCACTCTCTTCTCCAAACCACCTGAAAGGAAACCGAAATGGCACTCTCCATGTACAACACCTCCGTTCCCGTCCTGAGACACATGCTGTGCGGCCTATCGGCGCAGCACGCCGAGGACAAGAAGATTGATCCGGGCGTTTTCATTGCTGCGCGCCTGTTTCCGGACATGTTCGCGCTGGTCAGGCAAGTCCAGATCGCCACTGACCAGGCCAAGGGCTGCGTTGCTCGGCTGGCCGGCATCGACATTCCAAAATTTGAAGATAGCGAAGCGAATTTTGATGAATTGCAAGCGCGTATCGCGAAGACCATCGCGTTCCTCGACAGCATCAAAGCGGAACAGATCGACGGCAGCGAAGGGCGCGATATCAAGTTGCAACTTCACGAACGAACGCTGGAATACAAGGGCCAGGATTACCTGAACCAATGGGTACTGCCCAATTTCTATTTCCACGTGACTACGGCGTACAACATTCTTCGGCACAATGGTGTTGAAATCGGAAAGAAGGATTTCCTCGCGGGTTAAACTGCAAGCCATCATTTACCGGATTCAGCCATGCCTACAGAACACTTCATTGCAGGGAAAGACGCTTCCCTCGAATCATCGATCAGCCGCATGCAGGAAGAACTTTCGCAGATCGGCTTTCAGGTCGAAGAACGCTCGTGGCTGAATCCGATCGACGACATCTGGTCCGTGCATGTCAGCGACCGCAACTGCCCACTGTTGTTCACCAACGGCAAGGGCTCGTCGAAGCTGGCCGCGCTGGCCAGTGCACTGGGCGAGTTCTTCGAGCGCCTGTCGTGCAACTATTTCTGGACGCACTACTACTTGGGCGAGAAGTTTGCCAGCAGCGACTTCACGCACTACCCGCAGGAGGAGTGGTTCCCTGCCGACGAGAACGATGGCGATTGGCCGCAGGAACTGCTCACGCCTGATTTGCAGACCTTCTACAACCCGGATCTCAGCATCACCGCTGACACGCTGGTCGATCACAACTCGGGCAATGCCGAACGCGGCATTTGCGCCCTGCCCTTCGTTCGCCTGAGCGACGAAAAATCGGTCTGGTTCCCGGTCAACATCGTCGGCAACCTGTACGTCAGCAACGGCATGTCGGCCGGCAACACGCTGGCTGAAGCGCGCACGCAGGCGCTTTCGGAAATCGTCGAACGTCACATCAAATTCCGCATCATCAGCGAAGGACTTTGCCTGCCGGAAGTACCAGACGAAGTCATCGCCCGCTACCCGCGCATCGAAGCCGATATCAAGGCGTTGCGGGCAGCCGGTTTCGGCATTCTGGTCAAGGACGCCTCGCTCGGCGGCCAGTATCCGGTAATGAACGTGACGCTGCTGAACCCGGCTGATCAGGGCTGTTTTTCCAGTTTTGGCGCACATCCGCGCTTTGAAATTGCTTTGGAACGCGCACTCACCGAACTGCTGCAAGGCCGTGCACTCGACGCGCTGGGCGGTTTCCCGGAGCCAGGCTTCGATCTGGACGAAGTCGCCAGTTCGCCGAACATCGAGATCCACTTCGTCGATTCGAGCGGCGTCATCAGCTGGAATTTCCTCGGCGATACGCCGGACTTTGAATTTTGCGACTGGAACTTCAGCACCACGACCGCTGAAGACTATGACTGGCTGGTCGACATGGTCCATGGTGGAGGCCACGACATCTATGTCGCCGATTACACACATCTGGGTGTTTATGCCTGCCGGATTATCGTTCCCGGTATGTCCGAAATCTATCCCGTAGACGATCTGGAATACGAAAACAACAGCATCGGCAACAACATCCGCGAAGCCATCCTTTACCTGCCCGATCTCGACGAGGAAGAATGCGCCGACCTGCTCGATACCTTGAACGAATCCGGTCTCGCCGACCAGCGCCCGGTCGCCGCCCTGATCGGTCTGGCACCGGATGCCGGATCATTCTGGGAAGACCTGCGCATCGGCGAACTGAAAACCCTGCTGGCGCTGGCAACGGCCAACGAAGAAGCAACACGCGAAGGTTGCGACTGGATACACCACTTCGGGCAGATCAACGCCGAGCGCCGCCGCGTTTACCGCTGCGTCGAAAGCCTGCTCAAGCTTTGTGATTCGGGGGAATTCGAACCCTACCGCACATCGCTCGAAAGCCTTTATGGGAAAACCACACTGAACACGGCCGAAGCCCTGCTGACCCGGAAAAATCGCTTTTTTGACATTGC
The DNA here is from genome assembly GCA_020047725.1 of Betaproteobacteria bacterium. Taxonomy (GTDB): domain Bacteria; phylum Pseudomonadota; class Gammaproteobacteria; order Burkholderiales; family Rhodocyclaceae; genus Propionivibrio. The sequence continues at coordinate 4,262 of JAIFNM010000293.1, read as the reverse complement.
GGCACCCGGCAACGAACTGGCGGGATTCAACATGCACCACCGACTGCTGGAGGCCTACGACAAGGTACATCGCCAGCACGCGGAAGGTAACTGAAATGACCTACGAAGAACACCTCGACGAGGTAGCTACCCTGCTCACCGAGATCTACACGCTGAGTGACGAAACAGCGGTTGAAATCGTCATGCGCGCCCAGGCCAATGACTACTTCAGCAGCCATGACGACGATGAATCGATCTGCACCCAGGAGCGCGCCGAGCAGGATGCGCGCGCCGTCTTCAAGCAGTACAAGGCGGCCAGAAAACCGCGCAGCGCGGTCTAGCTGACGGCCGGGACCTTCTCAAGCAAGGTCTTCAACTCGTCGTCGGTCAGCTCGGAGAGTAACAACAGGCCGGCGCGAACCAGTTGGCTTTTCTTGACGACCATTCCCTGATCGGTCAGATTCTTCTTCAACTCGACCAGTTGGTCATACTCAACCTCGGGAAAGCTGATTCGGTCGCGCACCACGTGCTCATGCCGGAGTGTCTTGTCGAGCGGCCTGGAAAATGCCTTGGATAAGCGTTTGCGCTTGCTGCTAGGCTTCTTGCGCTCGGGATTGACTGGAATCAGGACTTTGACGGGCTCTGTTTTAGCCATCACGGCTTTTCCCTTTTTGACGACCGGTTTGGGTTTGGCCACGGCCGGTGTTTTTTGGGTTGAGGGTGTTTTGACCACGGGCATGAATGTCTCCTGATCTGATAAGCACATCGTCATTCTACAGCACCTTTTGACACTCTGCTGCAAAGACCGGTTCCCTGAAAGGCTTATGGATAGGCGATCTACGAACGAATCGCCTGAAGAAGACCGTGTTTATTAATGGGATGGTCGCCCCTACCCGAAACGGCATCTGAGTGCCAAAGTGGCGAATGGAAATTCCCACAAACCGAGAGGAGCGACCGAGATGAAGATTACGACAATTGGCCTTGATTTGGCAAAGACCGTTTTCCAGGTTCACGGTGTTGATGAGCGAGGCAAAGCAGCACTTAAGAAAGTACTCAAACGAGCGCAAGTGTTGCCCTTCTTTGCGAACCTACAGCCGTGCCTGATTGGAATGGAAGCCTGCGGCAGTGCCCACCACTGGGCGAGGAAACTGGAGGCGTTGGGTCACACCGTCAAACTGATGGCACCACAGTTCGTCAAAGCGTACGTCAAGACGAACAAGAATGACGCTGCGGATGCGGAAGCGATCTGTGAAGCGGTGACTCGACCGACAATGCGCTTTGTTCCGATCAAGAACGGCGAGCAGCAAGCCGTACTGGCACTGCACCGCGCCCGGCAAGGCTTCGTCAAAGCGCGGACAGCTCAAGCCAACCAGATTCGCGGGCTACTGGCCGAATACGGTCTTGTGATCCCGCAAGGAATCAGCCAGATCGCCACGCACCTGCCGGACATTCTGGAAGACGGCGAGAACGGACTGCCCGGGGTGTTTCGTCAACTGATCGACCGGTTGGGAACACACCTCAAGGAACTTGACCGACAGGTCCATGAACTGGAAGAACAAATCCAGGCGTGGCACCGGGCCAATGAAGCGAGCCGTAAGTTGGCAGAAATCCCCGGGATCGGCCCGATCACCGCGAGCGCGCTGGTGGCCTCAATCGGCGACGCCAGGAACTTCGATGATGGGCGGCAACTGGCGGCCTGGCTGGGGCTGGTCCCTCGGCAACATTCCAGTGGCGGAAAGCAGACCCTGCTGGGTATCAGCAAGCGCGGCGATACTTACCTGAGAACTTTACTGATCCATGGCGCACGCGCCGTGATCCGGGTGGCCGAACGAAAGGTCAATCACGCGGGTAGCTGGCTGGCCGGGGTGATGGGGCGGCGGAACAAGAACGTGGCCGCGGTCGCTCTGGCGAACAAGAATGCGCGGATCGTCTGGGCGCTCTTGGCACACGACCGCAAGTACGCCTGCGATTATGTGTCGGCGGCTTGAACACGGGTTATCCACCGCGCCGCTCGCCTCCCGCTTGATAGACCAGCGGGCGGCGGCACCGTGGATAACCCTGCCGCATCGCATCGCAACGTAAGGGCACAACGGCAATACACCATCGAAGGAGATTCCCACCGATTGCACAGGCAATCATGACGTGATGGCAAGACAGGTCAGACCGGGACCAGTAAAACCTGCGGAAGCCAAAGCACTTCGAGTGCGCTCTATTGATCAGGCGCTGGTCAGCTCATTCCATCAGGGACCGGGGCAATGCCCCATTCAGAGTCCGGATCTATGGCTGCAATCTCTTCCTGCTTGACATCATCAAGTGAATGCTTGGCAAAATAGGGGCGACCATCTATGGCTTCCAGAAGAGCCTCCAAGCCATCAGCTTGTCGCGATTGACGAACACAATAGATGCCGCGGCGCAGTAGACCTTGAAAAGGGAGATTAAATTGGGATATTCGTTTTCCAACCGCAGGCGACCCTGAAGGGACAGTCAGGTTTTTTCGGCCAGCGTCGACAATGCAGCGATGTAAGCGATCTACGCCACCGCATTGCCAGCGGCGCTATTCGGGAGTCTTTTTCCGGAGCGGCAACAATTCATCGATCCGGCTATAGGGCCAGGTCGGGAGTTTTTCCAAGGTATCCTTGAGCCAGGCATACGGTTCCAGATCGTTGAGTTTAGCGGTGGCCAGCAAGCTCTGGATCGTGGCGGCGCGACAGCCGGCGCGCTCGGAGCCTGTAAATAGCCAATTGCGTCGCCCCAAGGTGATCGGTCGGATCGCGTTTTCAACCATGTTGTTGTCGATGGGCAGAATTCCGCTATCAACATAACGGATCAGCGCCGGCCAGCGCTTCAGACTATAGTCGATGGCACGTGCCAGACCGCTGCCGTCAGCCGTCTTCAAGCGCTGATCAATCAACCAGTCGTGTAACGCGTTCAGTTTCGGCAGCGCCTCCTGCTGACGGAGCGTGAGGCGAGCTTCCTCACCACCCTCACGGGCCTGTGCCTCGACGGCATACAACTCGCCGATGCGCCGCAACGCTTCTTCCGCCACCGCATGGCCACCTGCCGCATGAAGATCGAAGAATTTTCGTCGGCAGTGCGCCAGACAAGCCAGTTCAGTCACGCCTTTCTGGAATAAGGCTTTGTAGCCCGAATAGTCATCGACCATCAGATGGCCGCGCCACTTCAGAAGGAAATCACGGGCATGCTGACCACTGCGACTGGTTTGATAGTCGAACACCACGATCCGCGGTGAGCCTTCCAGATCGTTGCTTCGGTAGGCCCACATATACGCCCGTTTGGTTTTTCCCTTCCCCGGATCAAGCTGCTGCACCGGCGTTTCATCGGCATGCAGTACCTTGCCCTGCAAGAGCAATTCCGTCAGCCGATCAACCAGGGGTTGCAGGCTCACGCCCAACTGGCCCACCCACTGCGCCAGCGTCGAACGGGCAATCGGCACGCCGTGGCGGTCACTGATCTTCTCGATGCGATACAAGGGCAGATGATCCAGATACTTCTGGATCAAGACCCACGCATGCAGGCCCGGGGCGGCCAGGCCCCCGTCGATGATCCCGGCCGCTACCGGTGCGGCGGTGATGGTTTCGCAGGCACGGCAGGCATACTGCGGACGGATATGGCGATGGACGAAGAAACGGGCCGGTTCGACGTCCAGTTGCTCGCTGATGTCTTCACCGATCTTGACCAGGTCACGGCCGCAGGCACCGCAAGTGCAGGACTCCGGTTCGTGACGATGCTCAATGCGCGGCAATTCAGGCGGCAAGGGATTGCGGCCAGTACGTTTGTACTGGCGTGGGGAAACAGGAGGTTTCTGTTGTTCCAGTTCGGCGACGATAGCGGCACCATCTTCATCGCTGGCCTCGACAAACAGATCACGCTGCTCGGGAGAGAAGGCTTCACTCTTGCAGCCGAAGCGGATACGTTTATGGTGCGCCAGTTCGAGGGTGAGTTGCTGGATCTTCAGCTCGCGTCGCTTGAGTTCGGCATCGCGCTCCACCAGCTTGAGATCCCGTTCGGCCAGCTGGAATTGCAGTGTTGAGATCTGCGCCTGGATCCACGCCGGCAAGGCCGGATCAACGGATTTCTGGGGCTGTTCAGCGATCGAATTCATGGCTCCAATTATACCATGCGTATAGTGTCGAAAGTCTTGTAGCGACTGGGTTTTGTGGTATTTTTATGGGGCTCAGACCTGCCAGTGTGCGGATGGTTTGGCCTGCAATCGGCGCCAGTCGATTCCCGCCGTCAGCCAGCGCCATTCAGCCACGCTCAGG
>JAIFNM010000307.1 GCA_020047725.1 Betaproteobacteria bacterium | reverse complement strand
CCGAAAAAACTGGGAATAGATTGATACTTAGCCAGGTCGTGCGCGGGCCAGCACTTGTCAACGCGAGTACGTACTGAAATATCGGCTTTCCTGCGTCATGCGCCAGCATTTTCGTGATGTCGTCAATGACGACCGGTTGGCCACTTTCATCTGCCCAGGTATAAGGCGCGTCGCCCAACAGTTTTCCGGCCAATTCATTTTGGAAAACAGGCGTGGCGTCAGGTGAAAACACCAGCATGCCGATACCAAGGCGATCAAGCAGCTCAGCGTAACGCTTGATCTCCTGATCGTCGGCGTGACTGGCCGGCAGGGGGGATTGGATCTCGACTGATTTCATCGGCTTGATGGTCTATGACTTAAGTAATAGTTCAAGTAAGAATAAAGCGTAACCCAAAAATGCTGTTTTGATGAAAAAATTTACCCGACAGGTTTGAATTACCGGACAAACGGTTTCATGCCGCAGCAAGCGCCTGATCGAGATCAGCCAACAGGTCGTCGATGTGCTCAATGCCGATGGATAAACGGATCATGTCCTCCGAGACGCCAGCCTTGGCCATTTCAGCCGGCCCGAGTTGGCGGTGCGTGGTGGTCGCCGGGTGGCAGGCCAGTGATTTGTTGTCGCCGATGTTGACCAGGCGGGTGAAGAGTTGCAGTGCGTCCTGGAAGCGACCGCCGCCTTCGCTGCCGCCTTTGACACCGAAAGTCAGGATGCCGGAAGCGCGCCCACCCATATATTTATGGACCAGCGCGTGGTCCTTGTGCTCGGGCAGACCGGCGTAATTGACCCACGACACCTTGGCGTGGCCTTTGAGGAATTCAGCGACCTTGTGGGTATTCTCACAAATGCGATCCATGCGCAGCGGCAGGGTTTCCAGGCCTTGCAGGATCAGGAAGGCGTTGAACGGTGAAATGGCGGCACCCATGTTGCGTAAGGGGACAACGCGCGCACGGCCAATGAAAGCGGCGGTACCAAGCGCTTCGGTATAGACCACGCCGTGGTAAGACACATCCGGCTCGTTCAGGCGTTTGAAGCGGGCCTTGTGTTCGGCCCATGGGAATTTCCCACTATCGACGATCATGCCGCCGATAGAGGTGCCATGTCCACCGATGTACTTGGTCAGTGCATGGACCACGATGTCGGCACCGTACTCGAAAGGCCGGCACAGATAGGGCGACGGTACCGTGTTGTCGACGATCAGCGGAATGCCCTGACGGTGGGCGATTTCGGCCAGCATTTCAAAGTCGGTGACATTGCCGAGTGGATTGCCGACCGATTCGCAGAAGATGGCCTTGGTTTTTCCGTCGATCAGTTTTTCGAAGGAGGCTGGCTTGCTGTAATCGGCGAAACGAACCTCGATGCCGTACTGCGGCAGGGTGTGTGCGAAGAGATTGTAGGTGCCGCCGTACAGGGTGGCGGCCGACACGATGTTATCACCGGCTTCGGCAATGGTCAGGATGGCGTTGGTTACGGCAGCCATGCCGGAGGCTAGCGCCAGGCCGGCGATACCGCCTTCCATGGCGGCGACGCGTTTTTCCAGCACGTCCTGTGTCGGATTCATGATGCGTGTGTAGATGTTGCCCGGCACCTTCAGGTCGAAGAGGTCGGCGCCGTGCTGGGTGCTGTCAAAGGAGTATGAAGTTGTCTGGTAGATCGGTACGGCAACCGCCTTGGTCGTGGGTTCAGGGCTGTAGCCGGCGTGGACGGCGAGTGTTTCGAGCTTCATCGGGTTTTCCTTGGCGGTGTTAGAGACTAAAGGCCAATCTTAGCATCTGGAATGCGTGTTTCTGGAACAAGAATTTCATTTTGTACCGATGAGAAAAAAGCGCCCCGCAGGGCGCTTTACTGTCAGACCGAAGCCTTTTACATGCGGCTCAACTGGCCGTTGCTAACGCGGACGCGATCACCACGCTGTAACCCCGGCACTTGCGATTCAGTGAAGACGCGAGTGTTGCCATCGTCAAGCCGAACCGTGATTTCAAAAAGTGTCGAGCTACGCACTCTCTTTTCAACTTCGTTACCGGCATAGGCGCCACCGACGGCACCGACGACGGCACCCAGGATCTTGCCTTTTCCGCCGCCGACTTGGTTGCCTAGCAATCCGCCGACGACGCCACCTCCAACCGCACCGAGTCCGGTACCGTCACCATTCTGTTTGACTTCACGCACGCTCTCGACCGTGGCGCAGTCGCGACAGGTATTAGACGGTGTTTGCTGGCGACTGTTTTCGACGTAAACGCCGCTGTCGTTCATCGGATAATTGCCGACTGGCGTCGCGCCGCGATTGTTGTAGTTGGGCGCTGATTCGTCGGTGTATTCAACAGGCTTGGGTAGTTTGCGCGGCGCGGGCTGATGAGCTGGTGCCACTTTCGTAGACGCGACGGGCGTCTTGGGCTTCGGTGCGGAAACAGTTGGAACGGGTTCCGGTGTTGCAGCCGCTGGTACCGGTTGTACGGGTGAGACGGGCGCAACGGCGACCTGCGCTATGGGCGTTGCCACAGAATTCTTGCTGCTGGGCAGCCAGCCGGCGATTGAGGCAATGGCGGCCAGACTGGCGATGGTTACCGCCGTGGCGGCAACGATGATCATCGGGTGTGTACTGCGGGGTTGAGTCTCCATGCTTCGCCTCACTGATTTGTTGATAGTGAGCAATAAACGTCACGGTCTGGCGTTCGGGTGACAGCGGATACAAAGGATTACAACTGATCACCTGATAGATACAAAATTTGGATTGCTTTGTAGGTGATTACAGTAGGAAGGATGGTGACCTGGAAGGCGCATGAAATGGCGGTCTACGCCATTGATGCTTGGGAAAGCAATATTCATGAGCCTTTGCACGGGGTAGTGCTCAAGGCTGCCTATCCATGAGAGTCGCAGCGCAGGCTCAGGTTGGGTTGCATTGCACTAACCCGACCTGAGTTAAATCACTCAAGGCTCACCCCAGGAGTACTTCCTTGTGATGTGCTTTCGCACATCACTCAGGGCGCACCCCAAGAGTACTTCCTCGTGATGTGCTTTCGCACATCACTCAGGGCGCATCTGCGGGAAGAGGATTACGTCGCGGATGTTGGCCGAGTCGGTCAGCAGCATGATCAGGCGGTCGATGCCGATGCCGCAGCCACCGGTTGGGGGCAGACCGTATTCGAGGGCGCGGATATAGTCGGCGTCATAAAACATCGCTTCCTCGTCGCCGGCATCCTTGGCCTTGGCTTGTTCGAGGAAGCGAGCGGCCTGGTCTTCAGGATCATTGAGCTCGGAGAAACCGTTGGCGATTTCACGGCCGACGATGAACAGCTCGAAGCGCTCGGCAACTCCCGGCTTCGTGTCACTGGCGCGTGCCAGCGGGCTGATTTCGGCTGGGTAGTCGACGATGAAGGTCGGGTCCCAAACGTCGGCTTCGGTCGTTTCTTCGAACATCATCAGTTGCAGCGTGCCCAGGCCCATGCCCTTCTTGACGTCGGCCTTCATTGCCGTGAGTTTCTGAATCAGCCACTCGGCATCGTTCAGCTGTTCGAGCGTGTATTGCGGGCAGTATTTTCGGATCGCCTCGACCATGGTCAGACGGTCGAACGGCTTGGACAGGTCAAGCGTGCGCCCCTGATAGACAAAGACTTCAGTACCCAACGCTTCGCGCGCCGCGTGGCGCAGCAGGCCTTCAGTGAAGTTCATCACCTGGCGGCATTCGGAATAGGCTTCGTAGAACTCCATCATCGTGAACTCGGGGTTATGGCGCGGGCTCATCCCCTCATTGCGGAAGTTGCGGTTCATTTCAAAAACCTTCTCGAAACCGCCGACGACGAGCTTCTTGAGATAAAGCTCAGGTGCGATGCGCAGGAAGAGTTCCATGTCGAGCGCATTGTGGTGCGTCTTGAACGGGCGTGCCGACGCTCCACCAGGGATCGGGTGCATCATCGGCGTTTCGACTTCGAGGAAGGCGTGCGTCGTCATGTAGTTGCGCAGCGACTGGACGATGCGGCTGCGCGCGGCGAAGGTGAAGCGCGATTGCTCGTTCATGATCAGGTCGAGGTAGCGCATGCGGTATTTCTGTTCCTGATCGGTCAGGCCGTGGAATTTCTCCGGCAGCGGGCGCAGCGACTTGGAGAGCAGCCTGATTTCCGAACACTGGACGGTCAGCTCGCCGGTCTTGGTGCGGAACAGGGTGCCGATAGCGCCAACGATGTCGCCGGTGTCCCAGCGTTTGAAGGTGGCATAGGTTTCTTCGCCGACCTTGTCTCGAGCAACGTAGAGCTGAATGCGGCCCGAGACGTCCGAAATGGTGATGAACGAGGCTTTGCCCATGACGCGCTTGAGCATGATGCGGCCGGCAACCTTGACTTCAACTGGCGTGGCTTCAAGTTCTTCGCCAGTTTTGGATTCGTAGACCTCGGAAATTTTGCCGGCGGTGTTTTCCCGTGAGAAATCGTTCGGGTAGGCTTTGCCGGTCGCACGCCATTCGGCGAGTTTGATGCGGCGCTCGGCGATGATGTGGTTTTCGTCGGTTTCAGTGATCGTGCTCGGCTGCTTGGTTTGTTCGGACATGGAGTGTCTCGCAATCAATGGTTTGAAGAGGGGTGACGTGTTTACGGTTGTATCAGACGCCTTGTTTCAGGCTGGCTTCGATGAACTGGTCAAGATCGCCGTCGAGGACGCTCTGTGTGTGGCCGACTTCGACGTTGGTGCGCAGATCCTTGATGCGCGACTGGTCGAGCACATAGGAGCGAATCTGGTGACCCCAGCCAATGTCGGTCTTGGAGTCTTCGAGTTTTTGCTGTTCGGCCTGGCGTTTGCGAATTTCGGCTTCATACATGCGTGATTTCAGCATGGCCATGGCTTCGGCACGGTTACGGTGTTGTGAGCGGTCGTTCTGGCACTGCACGACAATCCCGGTCGGAATGTGCGTGATCCGCACCGCCGAATCGGTCTTGTTAATGTGCTGACCACCGGCGCCTGAGGCGCGGTAGGTGTCGGTACGCAAATCGGCCGGGTTGATGTCGATCTCGAACGAGTCGTCAATTTCCGGATAGACGAAGACCGAGCAGAAGCTGGTGTGGCGCCGCGCGTTGGAGTCGAACGGTGATTTTCGCACCAGGCGGTGGATGCCTGTTTCCGAGCGCAGCATGCCGAAGCAATAGTCGCCGGAAAGTTTGATCGTCGCTGTTTTTATGCCGGCAACGTCACCATCAGAGACTTCGAGTACATCGACGGTGTAGCCCTTGCGCTCGCCATACTTGACGTACATGCGCAGCAGCATCGACGCCCAGTCCTGCGCTTCGGTTCCGCCGGCGCCAGATTGAATGTCGATAAAACAGTTGAGCGGATCGGCCGGGTTGTTGAACATGCGGCGGAATTCGAGTGTGGCGACTTCCTTTTCGATTCCGTCGACGTCGGCCGAAACCGCATTCAGCGTGTCGTCGTCGCCTTCCTCGCGTGCCATGGCGAACAATTCGTCGGCATCCTTGAGGCCATCACCGACACGGTCGAGCGTCAGCACGACGTTTTCCAGCGATTTCTTTTCTTTGGACAGTTCCTGCGCTCGCTCGGCGTTATCCCAGACCTTTGGGTCTTCGAGTTCGCGATTGACGGCGCTTAACTGATCAAACTTGTGATCGTAGTCAAAGGTACCTCCGCAACTCGGTGGCGCGCTGGGCGATATCCACGAGTCGGTTGGCGATGATATTGAGTTGTTCGGCTTCCATGGTGTTCCGGTAAGTGTAGTAGTGAGTGAGCGACAAACCATGCATTATATACGTGGAACGCCCTCTGTTTAAGGCCGGAGAAGCGCTTTCATGGCGCTTTATTGGGCTGGCTGATAAAATCCGCACCAGTCATATTCGGATCGTATAGACGCAATGGCCCGCAAAAAAACGACCTGGCTTCCCCAGATTGGCATCGTCGCAACGTATATCGGCCGCGCCAGCCGGCTCGCACGCGGCGGCTACAACGTTCGTATTGTTGCCGAGACCTGTGCCGACCGCATGGTGGTTGAAGCCATCGGGCGCAGCGGTTTGCCGGTCAGGTTTACAGTCAAGCGGAAGAATCTCGCTCCGTTGCAGCCGGGACTGTTCGACTAAGCGACTTCTTCGCGTGGCAATGCAAGTGTCGCCTTTTTGAAGTGTTCAACGAACCACATTTCCGCTTCGTGGGCAGCCAGTTCAAACCCGGCCGAGGTGGCGTAATCGATGCCGATTTCCGGAATGAGTTTAAGCTCCTTGCGGCATGGAATTTCCTCCATCGCCCGACGGCTGCAGGCGACATGCCGCGCATCCGTTTCTTCGACGAGAAGCAGCAGAGGAGATTCAAGCGAGCGCAGGTAAAGCATTCCGGCCAGATCGATCAGCCCTCCGCGACAGACAATGGCCGCAATGTCGTGATCGCGCAACGCCGCCACACGTACCGCAACGGGAGACGTGGCATTGGCCGCCCAAAGGCCCATCGGCAGCGTACGGAGCTCGCCGAGTAGCATCCGGTTCCTGATCAGGCCAAGGAAGTCGAGCAGCCGTCTGGAAAGCAGCGGAACGTTATTGTGTACGTCGGGGAATTGTTCTTCCTGACGCGCTAGTAGATCAACGCTGAGCGTCGATAGACCAGCGCGGCGAAAGATGCCCGCTACGACCTCATCGCGGGTATCGAGTACGGCGGCAGCATGCGCCAGCACTACAATTCCGGGCGCGTCGGGCAGTAGCGCCAGTTGTCCGTGCAGCAGGCCATGCTCGGAAGGGACCGATACCGGAATGCCGAAACCGTCAGGCGTAATGTCGATCATCGCCGTGCCAGCCTGACCGGGATGCGCCGGGCGCCGAACGGTTTGCCGAATTTGCCGAAACGCCCGGCAATCTGGGTCTGGCAATGCGGACAACGACCGTCGTCGGGCAGGTCGTAGTGGCGAATGGTGTACCAGTCGCGCTGGATTACGGCTGCATGGCAGGTCGGGCAGAAGGTAGTGCCGCCTTCGCTGTCGTGCACATTGCCGGTGTAAACATAGTGTAGTCCGGCTTCCATGGCGATGCGTCGGGCGTGGGTCAGCGTTGAAGCTGGTGTGCGTGGCAGGTCGTCCATTTTCCAGTCGGGGTGAAAGGCAGTGAAGTGCAAGGGAACGTCCACGCCAAGTTCGTGCACAACCCAGTCAGCGAGTGCTTTGACTTCGATCGGGGAATCGTTCTGTCCAGGAATCAATAGGGTCGTGATCTCCAGCCAGCATTCGGTTTCATGATGAATGTAGGACAAAATATCGAGCACGGGTTGCAAGTGCCCGCCGCAGAGCTTGACATAGAAGTCGTCGGTGAAGGCCTTGAGGTCGACATTGGCCGCGTCCATCACAGCGTAGAATTCCCTGGCTGGTTCCGGGTGAATGTAGCCAGCGGTGACGGCCACCGTTTTTATTTCCTGCTTGCGACAGGCTAAGGCGGTGTCTATGGCGTATTCGGCAAAGATGACCGGATCATTGTAGGTGAATGCCACAGATTGGGCGCCGTAGGCCGCCGCAGCGCCGGCAATCCCCTCCGGGCTGGCGGCATCCATCAGACGATCCATATCCTTCGATTTCGAAATGTCCCAGTTTTGGCAAAACTTGCAGGCGAGGTTGCAACCTGCCGTGCCAAAGGAAAGAATCGATGACCCCGGATGAAAATGATTCAGCGGTTTCTTTTCTATCGGGTCAACGCAAAAACCGGAGGAACGGCCATAGGTGGTCAGCACCATCCGGTCATCAATATTCTGACGAACAAAACAGGCACCGCGCTGACCTTCATGCAGTTTGCAATCACGCGGGCAGAGATCGCATTGGATTCGCCCCGGTTTGCCTTCCACGTTAGGCAGGGTGTGCCACCAACGCGCCGAATACGCTGATTCGGGTGTCTTTACGCTTCTTTCCATTTCTGTACGCCATAGCGGGCAAGGGTGATCTCCTCATCCCAGAAGTTGGCCGGCAATCCAGCCTTGAGTTTCAGTTGCGCCATGAATCGTTGCGGATC
>JAIFNM010000303.1 GCA_020047725.1 Betaproteobacteria bacterium | reverse complement strand
TCAAGTTCGATGACGACCGTTTCGTGCGGCAGGGCTTCGATCGCGTCATCGTGAAGAAACGCCAGGTCGGCAGGCAAGAACGCCGTGCTTTGTCCAAGGGCTGTCTGGATGCCGAGTTCGGCATAGGCAGCACAAACAAGCATTGCCGTATTTGAATGTTCTTCCCCATTTGTTGCCGGAAGCAAGGTCAGTTCATAGCCGACAAGTTCCTGCTGTTGGTTGAGAATGGGCTGACGGCTGAGAAGCGCTTCGCTGAAGGCAAATTCATTCACGTGCAAGATTGTTGGCCCAGGTAAGTGCCCGAGTCAGGCAGTTGTTGGCATAGTTGGTATCGATTCCAGGAAGGCGGAGTAGCAATGCTTCCGTCGTCGCGCCCTTGTTCTGGGGTAATGAGCTTTCGGACGATTCTTCCAGCATTTCAACGAGACTCAACAGGTCGCCAAGAGTGCCTGTGTGATCGGCCAGGGCGTTGTGTACCGATCGCACGACCGGGAGTTGAGTGAGAATCTCCGGCATGGTGTTGCCGATGAGCGCTGGCATCAGCGACAGAATGCCAACCATGTAGGCTTGGTCAATGAGGTCGCGCCCCCCTTGCTTTGCCTCCGAAGTTCGGTCGGCCAAGAGTTCCATCAGTCGTCCACGTGTGGCGGCCAGTTGCAGCAGCGGATTGACCGCCTGTGTCGATCCCGAGCCGCTATAGAGCAGAAGCTGCAGCCAGCGTAATAATTGCCGCCGTCCGAGCAGCGTGATGGCGTGCCGCAGCGAAGTGATCTTGGTTGCCATCCCGCTTCCTGCCGAGTTGGTAGTTGGTCAGGCGCAGCAGATTGACGGTCAGTACCGGTTCCTGCTTGAAGATCGTCTCGATCTCGGTGCTGTCGGCGTCCTGGCTCAACAGTCCGAGCAATTTCAGCAGGGAGAGTTCCGATGTTTGCAGATGTTTGCCTTGAATGACCGTCGGGTGCGCAAAGTAGTAGCCCTGGAAGAGGTCGAAGCCGAGCGCATGGCAGACCTGCATCTGCTCGTTGCTTTCCACTTTTTCGGCGAGAATCGTTTTGCCCAGCGGTCGAAGATTGCCGACCAGCTGCTTTAGCCGGTCGGGCTCGACATGGCTGATGTCAACCTTGATGACTTCAGCAAGCTTGAGCAACGGTCGCGACTGATCGAGCGATTCGGGCCGTTCCCTGGCCGCCAGGATGAAACCGGCGGCGCGCAGCTGTTCGCAACGGGTCAGGATTTCGTCTGTCGGCGTTGTGGTTTCGAGAATTTCCAAGACAACAGAATGTGGTGGGGTGGCAAGGCGTTGATCAGATCGCTGAAAAGCAATCCGTTATCGACCTTGATGAATCCCTGGTAGGGGCCAAGCGCATCGGCCATCGAGAATTCGGTGAACGCGTGGGTGATGACGGTGGCAGTGGCCTGGTTTCCATCGACAAAGCTGGCAAAGTTTCCATGCTCTGCGCTACCACTACGGAAGAGCAGTTCGTAGGCGAATAATTGCTGGCTGCGATCAAGGATAGGCTGGCGGCCGAGGAAGACTTCTTGCGGGTCGTTATTCATGTGGGTTCCTCATTGGCATTCGAGCGCGAACGCTTGGTACCCACAAATCTTAGCACTACCAAAGGTGCTGCGTTTGAGAACAAACGAGCGGGGCCGATCCGGGGCGAATTATTTCGTTTGATTTTTGTATGGACACTGGTGATAATAGTTTTTATATCAAACTAACTAATGTTTGTACTCAGGCCCATAAGATAATGACAATTACCGGCGATCAGAGCTTGATGCGCGAAATCAACCGGATGGCGGTGGTGCGAGTCATTCAGCGTGTACCTGGTTTGTCGAGAGCGGAACTGGCCAAGGAAACCGGCTTGACTAAGTCGACGGTAAGTCTGCTGGTTCAGGATCTAATCGATGAAGGCTGGTTACTCGAATCCGACGTGCAGGCTACCGGGGCCATCGGTCGCCGGCCGACTCCGCTGTTCCTTGATGGGAATCGTCTGGCCATGATCGGTGCGGACGTTAGCGTCGATAGTATCAGCGCGCTGACCGTCTCCTTGACCGGTGAAGTTGTCAATGGGGCATCAGAGCAACTATCCAGTACCAATCCGGCTGTCGTTATCCGGCGGCTGGCATTGATGATCGCTTCGCTGGTCGAACAAGCGCGTGCAGACGATCGGCGCTTGCTGGGTATTGGTGTCGGAGTCCCCGGTGCGGTTCTCGATCAGCAGGGCGTTGTCAAGCTGGCACCGAATCTTCCTTGGCGCGACGTGGCTTTCCAGTCGGATCTATCGCAGGAACTTGCGTCGATGGGTGTCGCTGGCCTGCGTATTCAGGTACAGAATGACTACGACGTTGCGGCCCTCAGCGAGTATGAGTTTGGTGAGGCACCCTTGCCAGATCCCCTGATCTACCTGGGTTTAGGCATTGGTGTCGGTGCGGGTATCATTGTTCGTGACCGGCTGTTTCTTGGTGCAGAGGGCTATGCCGGTGAAGTCGGACATTCGATCCTGCAGTTTGAAGGGCCCCTGTGCTCGTGTGGCCGCAAGGGGTGCGCCGAGACATTCATCGGCCAGCGCGCGATCAGCGCCCGGATTGCGGGCAACACGAGCGAAGTGTTGTCGGTGGATACCATTCGCCAATTGCTTGAACGCGGTGACGAGGCGGCGCTGCTGGCTGTACGTCGGTCGGGACATTACCTTGGGGTGTTGATCCAGAATCTGTGGACCTACTTCAATCCAGGGCGAATTGTGCTGGGTGGGCCGCTGTGCGATCTGGGGGCACCCTTTCTTGATTCGGCACGTACCTGCCTGGAAAGCTATTCACAGGACTGTGGCTTGCAATTGCCCGAGATTCAACTTAGCCGTTTCGGTTCCAGGTCAGTGGCCGTTGGTGCCGCGGCATTGGTTAAACACGCCCTGGTGAGGCCTCTTGACTTGCGTTCCCGCGATCGGTAAGTGCATTTTCTCAGTCATAAAATCCATAAATTTTAAAAAAATGTGCGTAAGGCTATTGCTTTGGTACGATCAATGAACTAATGTAGCCGCATTGAACAGTTGATTAGAAATTCCGGCAATGTACCGGATGCGGTAGCGACAGGAATGAACAACTAGCTCTCCGATGCAACGTGCTTCGGAACTCGCAAGGGGTTAAACAATGGTGTTGGGGATCAGCCTAGGTCAGGCTTCAGTAGATGTCGGGTTGTGTGCTGGCCGCGGCGTCGGCTTTCGGGGAGTTGTCAATTTCTCAAGCGCGTCTTCTGCGTCCAGGCAAGAAGCGTTGCGAATCGCTGTCGATATCAAAACAGGTTTTTTTTCAAACTACTCCATTGCAAGGTAACAGGCTGGTCGTTGAGGCCAAGCTCAGTGGTGGGCGTGCGTCTTCTTGGAACTTGATTCGTATCGTTTGCTTGCCGAGAATTTTTTGACAAGGGCTCAACCAGTTTGTAAGTGATGCGTTATTTGAAGTGCATTCGATTGTGCAAGGCGGAATTGGATTGACTCTGCGTATCTTGAGTGAATTGTTCGATCCGATGGCCAAGTAGGTGATTGTTTGGTTGTGGCTCGTACGGAAGCGTACGAGCTTGTGTTAGGTGGTTTGTTGTTATCCGTAGCTGCAACAGCAGTAGTTATGTTGGGAGGTTTCTACCTCTCGTTATTAATCGAAGGAGACCCAGATGAGCCGTTTTACCATTCGTCGTACCCTCTTGGCAGTGCTTGCCGCCACCGCTGCATGTGCTTCCTTGCCTGCATTTGCTTCCAAAGAAAAGCCCGTAATCGGCTTCTCGATTGACGACCTGCGCGTTGAGCGTTGGGCGCGTGACCGTGATTTCTTCATTGCCGCTGCCAAGGATTTGGGCGCTGAAGTCAGTGTTCAGTCCGCTGATGGCGATAGCGCCAAGCAAGTTGCCCAGATCGAGAATCTGATCTCCAAGAAGGTTGATGCGCTCGTGATCGTTCCGAAAGATGGTCCGACGCTGATGAACGTTCTCAAAGAAGCCAAGAAGGCCGGCATCAAGATTATCTCCTATGACCGCCTGATCAAGAGCCCGGATGTTGACATGTACATCTCGTTCGATAACGAACGCGTTGGCATGATGCAAGGTGAGGCGCTGATGAAGGCTCTGCCAAAGGGTAACGTCTACGTCATGAGCGGTGATCCTGGTGACAACAATGCCAAACTGTTCAAGGCTGGCGCCATGAAGGCAATGAAGGCAAACATCGACAAGGGCGACATCAAGATTCTCGGTGAACAGGCTGTTCAGGATTGGTTGCCTGCCAACGCACTGAAGATCGCTGAAAACGTTCTGACCCAGTTCAACAACAAGATCGACGGTTTCCTGGCACCGAATGACGGTACCGCAGGTGGCATCATCCAGGCTCTGGCTGGCCAGAAGCTGGCAGGCAAAGTGCCGGTCACCGGGCAGGATGCTGAATTGGCCGCTTGCAAGCGCATCATTGCCGGCACGCAGACAATGACGGTGTACAAGTCGCTGAAGTCAATCGCCACTGAATCGGCCAAGGTTGCCGTTGCTCTGGTCAAGGGCCAAACCCCGACCCAGAAGACCACCGAAGTTGACGGTGTAAAGTCGATTCTGCTTGATCCAGTTGTTGTTACGAAGGCCAACATGGATCTGCTGGTCAAAGAAAACTTCTACACCAAAGAACAGCTTGGTCTGTAATTGATGTTGTAATGCAAGCGGGCTGTTTCGACAGCCCGCTTGAATTATTTAAGGCAGGAGTTCATCCTGCCTTAATATCGTAAAAAGTCACTTAATAGAAGCGGGGAACTATGTCCGACTACATTTTGGACATGCGGGGAATTGTCAAAGACTTCAACGGCGTAAAAGCGCTTGACGGTATCGATCTCAAGGTACGTGCGGGCGAAATAGTTGGCCTGTGTGGCGAGAACGGCGCTGGCAAGTCGACGCTGATGAAAGTGCTGTCGGCTGTCTATCCGCATGGAACGTGGCAAGGCCAGATTTTCTGGGAAGGCAAAGAACTCAAGGCCGAGAACATCCGCCAGACCGAAGAAGCCGGCATCGTCATCATCCACCAGGAACTGATGCTCGTCCCGCAACTCTCGGTGGCCGAAAACATCTTCATGGGCAACGAAATCACGCTGCCCGGCGGCCTCATGAACTACTCGGCGATGTACAAACGCGCCGAAGAGCTGATGGCTGAACTCAAAATGCCCGACGTTAACGTCGCTCTACCGGTTTTCCACTACGGCGGCGGTCATCAACAACTGATCGAAATCGCCAAGGCCATCAACAAAAAGGCCAAACTGCTGATTCTTGACGAGCCGACCTCCTCGTTAACCAAATCAGAAACCGCGATCCTGCTCGACATCATTCGTGACCTGAAGCGCAAAAACGTTGCCTGCGTCATGATCTCGCACAAACTAGACGAAGTCGCCGCCGTCTGCGACACCGTCAGCGTTATCCGCGACGGAACGCACGTTGGAACCCGTCCGATGAGTGAGATCGACACCAACGAGATCATTACCATGATGGTTGGTCGCGAGATCAAGAACCTTTTCCCGCGCGAAGAGCACCCGATTGGCGATGTCTTCTTCGAAGCCCGCAACGTGACCTGCCTGGACGTGAATAATCCGGCCCGCAAACGCGTTGACAACATCTCCTTCAAGCTGCGCAAAGGTGAGATCCTCGGTGTTGCCGGCCTCGTCGGCGCCGGACGTACCGAATTGGCCATGGCCATCTTTGGCTGCTATCCAGGCCAGTCTTCGGCCGAACTGTGGCTCGACGGGAAAAAAATCGATGTGGGTTCACCGCGTGACGCCGTAACCCAAGGCATCTGTCTCGTCCCCGAAGACCGCAAACGTCACGGCATTGTCCCCCTGCAAGGCGTCGGCGCGAACATCACCATGGCCGTTCTCGAAAATTACGCCAAATTCGGCACCATTGATGCCGAAGCCGAGATGGCACAGATTCAGAAATCCATCGCCCGCATGCGCATCAAGACTGCCGCTCCTAATCTGCCGATCAAGGGCCTCTCCGGCGGTAATCAGCAAAAAGCCGTGCTTTCAAAGATGCTGCTGCCCAAACCCAAGGTTCTCATCCTCGACGAGCCAACTCGTGGTGTCGACGTCGGTGCCAAGTACGAGATCTACAAACTCATGTTCGAACTCGTCAAGGAAGGGCTGTCGATCATCATGATCAGCTCGGAGTTGCCGGAAGTGCTCGGCATCTCCGACCGTGTTCTGGTAATCGGTGAAGGGCAATTGCGCGGCGACTTCGTTAACCAGGGCTTGACTCAGGAACAGGTGCTGGCGGCCGCTCTTGGACACACCGAAGAATTGGCCGCATAGGCGTTTGCGCATCGTTCAAATTATTAAAGAGAAAGTGATCGACAAATGAAACTCTCCTCCAAGGATCTCCAGAGGTTTTTTTCTCAGTACAAGATTGTGACCTTGCTTTTTGCGGTCGTGGTGATCTGGGTCTTTTTCAATCAGATGAGTGACGGTTACCTGACGCCGCGCAACTTTTCTAACTTGCTCCGGCAGATGGCCATTACCGGCATGTTGGCGTCCGGCATGGTGTTCATTATCATTGCGGGTGAAATTGATCTGTCGGTGGGCGCCTTGTTGGGCCTGCTCGGTGGTGTCGGTGCGTACATGGACTATTACTTGCACCTCCCAATGTGGATGACGATCTCGACCGTGATCGTGCTTGGCATCCTGATCGGGCTGTGGAATGGCTATATGGTGGCCTTTGCGCGAGTGCCATCGTTTATTGTCACTCTTTCCGGATTCTTGGCTTTCCGTGGAATTTTGCTCGGGATTACCAAAGGGACAACTATTCCCCTCGAATCTGCCGGTCTGGTATCAATCGGACAAGGCTATCTCCCGATCATGCTCGGAAACATCGTGGGGATTATCATTTTTGTGCTGCTGGCTTTCCTCGCCTTCAAGACACGTGCCGGGCGTGCTCAGCATGGCTTGGCGATTGCGCCGCTTTGGCAGGATGTCTCCAAGTTGGCGGCTGTTGCAGCCATGATAGCCGGGTTTGTTTTTACCCTGAACGCGTATGAGGGGATTCCCGTTCCGGTCCTCGTGACCCTGATCATTCTTGGTGTTTTCAGCTTTATGGCCAACAAGATGGTCTTCGGGCGTCGAATTTACTCAATTGGTTCAAACCTCGAAGCGACTCGCCTCTCCGGTGTCAATGTCCGGGCCGTTAAACTGATTGTGTTTGGCATCATGGGCCTGATGTGCGCCTTTGCTGGTTTGACGACCACCGCGCGTCTCGCCGCTGCTTCGCCCTCTGCCGGTAACCTCGGCGAACTGGACGCGATAGCCTCGTGCTATATCGGTGGTGCTTCCAGCCGAGGTGGTGTGGGAACGGTCTATGGCGCACTGATCGGTGCCTTGATCATGGCCAGTCTTGATAACGGAATGTCGATGCTCGGTGTGGACTCGTTCTGGCAGATGATCGTCAAGGGTTCGATCCTGTTGCTGGCGGTCTGGGTAGACGTGGTTTCGGGCGCGGGTAGTGATCGTTGATTTGCAATAGCTAAAGCTCCTTAATGAATGCGCTTGGCGCCGCACCGGTAACCGTGCGGCGCATTTTTCGGCGCGGGAGTCCAGGAACAGTTACCAAAGGAGAGCGTTGTGCAAATACTGGGAATTGATATCGGTGGGACGGGGATCAAAACCGCCATCGTTGAAACGACAACCGGCGAACTTCTGAGTGAGCGAACGCGAGTGGCGACGCCTAAACCGGCGACCCCCGAAGCCATCGGAAACACACTGAAAGAGGTGGTTAAACAACACCAATGGTCTGGCCCGATTGGTATTGGTTTTCCGGCGGCCATTCAACACGGTATTGCACGTACGGCGGCTAATGTCGATAAATCCTTTATCGGCCTGCCGATCGCTGAGTGTTTTTCCAAGCATACCGGCTGCCCTGTCTATATGGCCAACGATGCTGATGTAGCTGGGCTGGCAGAAATGCGTTTCGGCGCGGGTAGAAACAATCCAGGCGTTGTGCTTATCGTAACCATTGGCACCGGCCTCGGTACGGCCCTCTTCAGTGATGGTCACTTGATGCCCAATACGGAACTCGGTCACGTGTTCCTAAGCAATGGCATTGAGGCGGAGCGTTATGCCTCTGAAGCTGTGCGCGTCACCAAGGATCTCAAATGGAAGGAGTGGGGTGATCGCTTCAACCTGTACCTCACCACGATGGAGAGCTTGCTCTGGCCGGACTTGATCGTGTTGGGTGGTGGCGTCAGCGACAAGCTGCACAAATTCTCGCCAATGATTACCACCAAGGCACCGGTTGTGGCTGCCAGCTTTTTGAATCAGGCCGGCATCGTCGGTGCAGCGCTGTTTGCTGAAGAAGAACTGAAGAAGATCAAGAAATAAATCATTGGTTTTGAGCGACGAAGGCATTCGTCGCTCAAAAAATACCACTGTATTTTTCCCCTCCCAACACTCCGCAGTTCAGCGAGTGCTCATCTTGTCACCTTGATCGGTGCAGAGCCACTGCCCGGAAATGCACGCGCAAAAAATCCGTTGTCGGCATTATCAATGGCACCGCTGCGTTTGAATTCCTTCGGTGTCATCAGTTTGTAGCGGAGGAACTGTCGGTTGAAGTTAGACAGGTTGTTGAATCCGCAGCTGTAGCAGATTGAAGCAATCGTCTTGTCGGTTTCCAGGAGGTATCTGCAGGCGAGACTGATACGTAACGATGATACGTATTCAACGAACGGAATACCCATGAACTTGTGGAAAAACCGGCTGAATGCCTGCGGGGAAAGGCCGGCTTCACGGGCGACGTCGGTAAGCTGCAAGGTGCCCGTCAAGTGGCTGTTCATGTACTGGATGGCGCAATTAAGTCGTTCCGAATCGCGGTGCGTTACCACCGGTGCATAGCCCACGCTGGCCAGCGGGCTGGTATTGCGGGAGGGTGCCATTTCCTCCATGAGCGCCATCAGGCTCCACAGACGACGGGCTCCAAATGTCTCCCACAGGCGATCCATCGCAGGTAGCAGGCGAGACGTACTGGCGTCGTCAAATCGCAATCCCCGCGCCGATTGAGCTAGCAGATGGGTTACCGACTGCTGCTCCGGCATTTGCCAGAACGCATCACCAAAATTTTCCGGCTTGAATTGGGCATAGCGAATGTGAGTTGGTTCTCCAGATTCAGACGTAATCGGATCACTGCATAGCATGTGTGGCAAACCGCTGCCAAGCAGCAGCAAATCCCCTGGCACGAAGCGTCCAATATGATCGCCGACAACCAGC
>JAIFNM010000073.1 GCA_020047725.1 Betaproteobacteria bacterium | reverse complement strand
GCATTGAAGATCTGCGCGCTGCAGCCAACGTGCTAAAGGGGCGGAAAGTTGCCTCGACTGTCAAACTTGCGCTGGCGGTTCCGGGTTCTGGCCTGGTCAAGAAGCAGGCCGAAGAGGAAGGGCTGGACAAGATATTTCTGGCGGCCGGTTTCGAATGGCGCGAGGCAGGATGTTCGATGTGTCTGGCGATGAACGCCGACCGTCTGTCAGCCGGCGAGCGCTGCGCTTCGACCTCGAATCGCAATTTTGAAGGTCGGCAGGGTGCGGGAGGACGGACACATCTGGTCAGCCCCGAAATGGCTGCGGCGGCTGCGATAGCCGGGCATTTCGCCGATGTTCGTAATTTACTTTAGGAGACAAACCGTGAAAAAACTCGCTTTCATTCTTTTTGTCATCGTTTCTGCAATGTCTTTGTCTGCCTGTAACACCATTCAAGGTGTAGGCAAGGACATTGAAAAGGGTGGTCAGGCCATCGAAAAGGCAGCTACCAAGTAGGCCGGTTTTACAAGGGAAATCATGGACAAGTTTATTCGCCTGGAAGGGCTGGTTGCACCGCTTGATCGAGACAACGTCGATACCGACGCGATCATTCCCAAACAGTTTTTGAAGTCGATCAAGCGTTCGGGTTTCGGTCCGAACCTTTTTGATGAATGGCGTTATCTGGATATGGGTCAACCCGGTGAGGACTGCACTAATCGTCCGCGCAATCCGGACTTTCTTCTCAATCAGCCGCGCTATCAGGGTGCGCAGATTCTGCTGACGCGCAAGAACTTTGGCTGTGGCAGTTCGCGCGAGCATGCGCCGTGGGCCTTGCTTGACTATGGGTTCACGGTGATCCTGGCCGAAAGCTACGCCGACATTTTCTTCAACAATTGCTTCAAGAACGGCATTCTGCCAATCGTTTTGCCTGGCAAGGTACTTGATGCTTTGTTTGCACAGGTCGAGGCTGCGCCAGGATACAAACTGACCATCGATCTTGAGAAACAGGCGGTGATTTGCCCTGATGGCACCAGTCTGCCCTTTGAGGTGGATGCCTTCCGCAAGGAATGCCTGATCAATGGTTGGGACGATATTGGCCTGACGCTGCTTCATGCGGACGAAATTCGCTCGTTTGAAAGCAAGCGTCGCATTGAGCAGCCCTGGCTGTTTGCTTGATTTTAATAGGATGACATTGTGAAAATTTGTGTTCTTCCGGGTGACGGAATCGGTGTTGAAATCATGGCTGAGGCCGTTCGTGTAATTAAAGCGCTTGAACTCAAGTTTGAACTCGAGACAGCGCTTCTTGGCGGCTGCGCCGTCGATGCGACGGGTAGTCCGTTCCCTGAGGCGACCCAGAAGCTTGCTCAGGAAGCTGATGCCGTGCTGCTTGGCGCGGTCGGTGGACCGAAGTGGGACGTGCTCCCGCGTGAGCAGCGTCCTGAGCGCGGTTTGCTCGGTATTCGCAAGTTACTCGGGTTGTTCGCCAATCTGCGACCGGCCATTCTTTATCCCGAATTGGCCAATGCTTCGACGCTCAAGCCTGAAGTCGTGGCCGGTCTCGACATCCTGATCGTGCGCGAATTGACGGGCGACATCTATTTTGGTCAACCGCGAGGCATCGAGACGCGTTTAGTCGATGGAAAGATGCAGCGCTTTGGTCTGAACACCATGCACTACACCGAGAGCGAGATTCGTCGCATCGGTCGTGTTGCTTTTGAAGCCGCACGCAAGCGCAACAAAAAGGTGTGTTCAGTCGACAAGATGAACGTGCTGGAAACGACGCAGCTCTGGCGTGATGTGATGATCGAACTGGCACCGGAGTATCCGGATGTCGAGCTGTCGCACATGCTGGTGGATAACGCCGCAATGCAGTTAGTCAGGGCGCCCAAGCAGTTTGACGTGATGGTGACCGGCAACATGTTTGGCGACATCCTGTCGGACGAAGCGTCAATGTTGACGGGATCGATCGGCATGCTCCCTTCGGCATCGCTTGATGAGAACAACAAGGGAATGTACGAACCGTGCCACGGCTCGGCGCCGGATATCGCCGGCAAGGGCGTGGCTAATCCGCTGGCAACGATTCTTTCGGTCGCAATGATGATGCGCTACTCCTTCGCTAACGAAGAAGTCGCGCTGCGAATTGAAAATGCGGTCAAAAAGGTGTTGGCTCAGGGGTATCGCACTGGTGATATCTGCGAGGCGGGTACGAAAAAAGTCGGGACAAGGGAAATGGGTGACGCAGTGCTCGCGGCGCTGTGAGTTGATTGGTTCCAAAGGTTTTCTTAAGAGAGGCGAGTGCGATGAAGAAGGTAGGTCTGGTTGGTTGGCGTGGCATGGTGGGTTCGGTTCTCATGCAGCGCATGGTGGAAGAGGGCGATTTCGGTTACATCGAGCCCGTATATTTCTCGACATCGTCGGTTGGCGGAAAAGCGCCGACGCTGGGTGGCAAAGAAGGTGGCGTGCTGCACGATGCCATGTCAATTGACATGCTCAAACAGATGGACATCGTCGTTACGTGCCAGGGCGGTGACTACACCAAGGAAGTCTTCCCAAAATTGCGCGCTACCGGCTGGAACGGTCACTGGATCGACGCAGCCTCCTCGTTGCGCATGGAGAGCGATGCAGTCATCATTCTTGATCCGGTTAACCTCAACGTTATTCAGGATGCGCTGAGCAAGGGTGGCAAGAACTGGATCGGCGGTAACTGCACGGTCTCGCTAATGCTGATGGGTCTGGGCGGCTTGTTCCAGAAGGATCTCGTCGAATGGGTTTCGGCGATGACCTATCAGGCAGCTTCAGGTGCGGGTGCGCAGAACATGCGCGAATTACTCTCCCAAATGGGGGCGCTGCATGATGCTGTAAAAGCTGATCTGGCAGATCCGGCCTCGGCCATTCTAGAAATTGACCGCAAGGTCGCCGAGACGATGCGTGCTTCCAGCTTCCCGACTAAAAATTTCCGTAATACCGCACTGGCTGGAAGCCTGATTCCGTGGATTGATGTTGCGGTTGACGGCGGACAGTCGAAAGAAGAATGGAAGGGCGGTGCCGAATGTAACAAGATTCTTGGTCGTCCGGCATTCCGCACGCCCGGCAGCATTCCGATCGACGGCTTGTGTGTGCGTATCGGCGCCATGCGTTGCCACTCGCAGGGCCTGACCATCAAACTCAAGAAAGATGTGCCGCTTGACGAAGTGAGTGACATCATCGCCAATGGCAATCAGTGGGCCAAGGTCGTGCCGAACGAGCGCGAGATAAGTGAACGGGAACTGACGCCTGCTGCCGTAACCGGCAAGTTGACGGTGCCGGTTGGCCGTCTGCATAAACTCGCCATGGGGCCGGAGTATCTTGGGGCCTTTACGGTTGGCGATCAATTACTGTGGGGCGCAGCAGAACCTTTGCGTAGAATGCTGCGCATACTGCTCGACAACTAATTGATTCGTTGAAATAAAAAGGCCGGTGCGCAAGCCCCGGCTTTTTTATTTGCTGAAAATCTTACATCACAAGCAAGTTTAGCTTGCATGGCTAACTCCATGATGTTATTTTAATAATTCCGATTTCGACGCTCAGGGTGGCGCCGTGGCAAATAAAACACATAACGCATTTAAATCTCTTGGGTTACGCACCTCCGTTCTGGCGGTGGCGTCTTGCCTTGCGCTTTCGGGCGTGCCGCTGGCAGCACAAGCGGCAGGGCTTGGGAAGATTGTCGTATTCTCGTCGCTTGGGCAACCCCTGCGTGCTGAGATAGAGCTTTCCGTGACGCGAGAAGAGCTTTCCGATATGAGAGCCCAGCTTGCGTCACCGGACGCATTCAAACAGGCGGGACTGGATTATGCGACAACCCTGTTGGGGATACGCTTCAGTCTGGACAAGCGCACCAATGGACAATCCGTAATCAAGCTGAGCTCCGATAAGCCGATCAACGATCCTTTTGTTGATATGCTGCTTGAACTCAACTGGCCTGCAGGCCGCTTGGTTCGTGAGTACACCTTCTTGCTCGATCCGCCCGATATTATGGCGAAAGGTTCCCCTGCTGTCCCTGTTGTGCCGCCGACGGTTAAGTCCGCGGTGACGTCAGGGTCGGCTCGTACGGCGACGATTGATGAAGAAGTGCGCGGCAAGGCGATGGCTAAGGTTCGCACTCAAGCGCCAGCCCAGAAAGCGGCGGATCAGACTGCTGATGGGCAAAATGTTCGTGAAGTCAGGCGTGGCGATACGCTGCACAAGATTGCCAGCGAAACCAAACCCGAAGGCGTGACGCTAGAGCAGATGCTGGTTGGGTTGCTACGTGCCAATCAGGATGCTTTCGACGGTGGCAACATGAATCGCCTGAAAGCCGGCAAGATTCTTTCTGTGCCGGACAAATCAGCGATTGAAGCTGTTTCCAGTGGTGAAGCCAAAAAGATAATCGTTGCACAGTCATCTGATTGGAATGCCTACCGAAACAAGCTTGCTGGTGTGGCTGCTCAGTCTCCGATAAAGGAAGAAGCCTCAAGACAAGATGCCGCTGGCAAGATAACGGCAAAGGTCGAGGATAAAGCAGCATCGGCTGAGGAGTCGAAAGACCAGTTGAAGGTTTCCAAAACCGACACTTCTGGTGCCAAGTCCGGAACAGCATCGAAGCGTAGCGAAGAAGATCAGATTGCCAAGGAAAAAGCACTCAAGGAGGCGAACCAACGCCTGGCCTCTCTTGAGAAGAGCGTTAGCGACCTGCAGAAGCTGATTGAACTGAAGAATCAGAATCTGGCTGAGTTGCAGAAACAAGCGGCAGCCAAACCTGCGCCGTTCGAAGTCAAGAAGCCGGCGGAAGAAGTTAAGCCGGTATCACCACCGCCTGCTTCAGCGGCTGTCGTTGCGTCGCCTCCTGCCAAGGTTGAGCCGGTTGTTGTTGAGAAGCCGGTTGAAAAAGTACCCGATCCGAAGCCAGTTGAAGCGGTACCAGTACCAAAACCGGAACCAAAACCGGTTGAAGTGCCAAAACCGGTGGCAAAACCAGTTGTTCCGCCTCCTCCTGTACCGCTTGAGGAGCCCGGTTTCATGAGCGATTTGCTTGATAATCCGCTGGCGCTGGCGGGCGGGGGCGGGCTTCTGGCCCTTATCGCAGCATTTTTCGTTGCGCGGCGGCGACGCGCTGGCAAAGAGGAAGTGCCATTAAATTTGGGTAGCACCCTGACACCGCAGGGCCAAAGTCTGACAGCCAACTCCGTTTTCCGTAGTACCGGTGGTCAGAGCGTTGATACCTCGCATACGCCGGCTCAAACCGATTTCAGCCAAGCCGGGCCGGGTAGTATTGATACGGATGAAGTTGATCCGGTGGCTGAGGCCGATGTCTATATGGCGTATGGCCGTGATGTCCAGGCCGAGGAAATACTGATCGAAGCACGGCAGAAGGATCCGAAGCGTTATGCCATTCATTTGAAGCTGCTTGAAATCTATTCGAATCGCAAAGATCTCAAGCAATTCGAGTCATTGGCAACCGATCTCTACGGCGAGACAGGCGGTGTCGGTGCAGACTGGGAAAAAGCTGCGGCGATGGGTCTCAAGCTTGACCCAGCTAATCCGCTGTTCGGTAATGCTGCGCAGGCGGGCCTGGCCGCGTTTGATGCTGACGCAACGGTTATCGTTCCGTCGTCCTCTGTGAAGAATACAGTTAGTATGCCAGGAGAGTTGTCAAGATTGGCCGCGGTTGCGATTGCAGAGGAGTTGTCACCGGAACCGGCTGCTCCGGTGACTCCGGTTGCCCCTGATCTGGCGAATCTTGATTTCGATCTTGGTATGGAAGAAGAGAAACCCGCGCCTCTTGCGGACGTTGCCAAAGACGAAATGATCGATACGCTTAGTCTGCCGGAATCCGCTGTTGAGACCGGTGCGCTCGATTTTGATCTTGGCATGGATGCTCCGTTTGCTTCCACCTATGTAACTGCTGGTGCTGATGAGACAAAGATTGGTTTGGACTTCGGTCTTCTCGACGTTTCAGTTGACACCCCGCCGTCCGAGGCCGTGAACTCGACTGAGGTTGCAGACCTTGATTTTGATCTTGGAATCGAGTTGGAACCGGCGGCCGCAAATGCGGGAGAGCAATCGGATGCGTTGAATGATGTGCCCGAAGTTGGGCTGCTTGCTGATGATGGCGTCGAGTTTGACGTCAGTCTGACCGAATCGACCTTCCTTGGCCGGTCAATGCCAGAGCCGACTTCATTCGATATGTCCTCGATTGATCTGGATCTCAACGAACCTCCTGCTGAATTGCCAGTGACACCTCCGGTTGTTGAAACCGAAGTTTCATCGGAGTTGCCTGATCTTTCAGATACATCCGAGTTTGAGTTTGATCGCGTCCAGGTTTCGACGGCTGTCAATCCGGATTTTTCGATTGAACAGGCAGAGACGGTCGTGAGCCCGAGCTTTGGCGTTGAACCAGACCTCCTTCCGGAACAGGATTTCCTGATGGAGCAGTCAGAAACACTTATTGTCAGGCCTCTTGAGGTTGAGCCTTCTATTTCTCTGGATCGGGACTTTGAGGAATCGCAGGCAGACACACAAGTGAATCCGCAGTTTGGTGTTGAAACGGATGATCTGGTGCCAGAGTTCGACATCAGTTCGAATGAGGAGGTAAGCACCAAGCTTGATCTGGCGAAGGCCTACGAGGAAATGGGTGATCTTGAAGGCGCACGTGAACTTCTGCAGGAAGTGGTGAAGGAAGGCGACGCTACTCAGCGTGAAAAAGCGCAGGCCATTCTGATCAGAATCAGCGACTAGCCAGTAGGGCAGGTAAAATTATGGCCGTAGCTCGGAAAGGGCTACGGCCATTTGTTTGTTAGAACAGCACCAGGAACACCTCTTTTGAAACTTGACGTCCATCCTGCGACACGTCTCATTGCATGGCTTTTGCTCCTGATTGCCGTGCAGAGTTTGAGCGGTTCAACGCTGGTGGGCGCTTTCCTGTTGTTTCCTTTGTTTGGAAAAAGAGTTCTTCGGCGAGGCGGACAACTCATCTGGCGCACGCGCTGGCTGCTGCTTTCACTTCTCATCATATTCCCGTGGGGAATTGCTGGTCAGCCGCTCTGGAACGGTGTTGGTGCGCCGACGCAGGAGGGGGGGCTCGAAGCGCTGATTCACCTTGGCCGTCTGTTGCTGGTGCTGATGGCAGTTGCTGCTTTTCTGGAAACCATGCCACTTCACGATTTGCTGGCGGCTACGCATGTATTGCTAAAGCCTATGCGTGGTTTTGGGCTTGATCCTGACCGTGGCGTTGTTCGCCTCATGCTGGTGCTGCGCTACGTCGAAACGTTGCCGCGACCGCGTGACTGGCGAAGTTTGCTTGATGCACCGACGTTGAATGTGAGTGAACGAGTTGAAGTGAATCATCAACCGCTTCGCTGGTCGGATTACGGTCTGACGCTGGTTTTCGTTGTGACCGTGTCAGTTTTCTATTATTGCCAGGTGTTCGCGTGAGACTCGCTCTCGGTGTTGAATATGACGGAAGCGCCTTCCATGGCTGGCAGACGCAGCCGGGCGGAGGGACTGTGCAGGACGCACTGGAGGCAGCATTGGGACAGATTGCCGGTGTGGCCATCAACGTCATGTGCGCCGGTCGGACAGATGCCGGAGTCCATGCAAGTGCTCAAGTCGTGCACTTTGACACACAGGTCGAGCGTCCGCTCACTGCCTGGGTGCGCGGTGTCAATACATTTCTCCCGCCGCAGGTGGCCGTGCGCTGGGTCCATCCGGTCCCCGACGAATTCCACGCGCGCTTTTCGGCGTATGGGCGCCGCTACCGTTATGTGCTGATCAATCGCCCGCAGCGGACAGGTGTGTGGCATGGCCGTGCCGGCTGGTATCACCACCCGCTCGACGTCGACATCATGCAGCAGGCGGCAGTGTCGCTACTGGGCGAGCATGACTTTTCGGCTTTTCGGGCGGCAGATTGTCAGGCGAAATCACCGATCAAGACGATCCGACAAGCCAGTGTGCGTCGATCAGGCGATCTGATTATTTTCGATTTCGAGGCCGG
>JAIFNM010000125.1 GCA_020047725.1 Betaproteobacteria bacterium | reverse complement strand
CAATCACGGCGTCCTCCTGCACACTGGTCAGCCGTTCCATGACCTTGGAAAACGCGTTCATGCAGCGCATCGAGCAGAACACCCACCGATCTGAGTAACGCCTCGGGTCGGACCGGCGTAGCGCGGAGTTGAAGTAGCCGAAGCCGCGCGCTTCGCGTGAGCAGACGGCACATTTCACGCGGCCTCCAGATAGCTTTGGTTCGCGGCATGCACCACCCGCTGGATGGCGTGCTTGTTGAACTTGAACGTCAGTAGTGCCGAGGCTTGATAGCGGGTCAGACCGAAGTCGGCGCGAGCCTCTGGCGGCAGGTAACGCAACTGGCCCGGGGTCGGCAACTCGTTCAGCCAGCGCCGGGATTTGTGTGCCGCATCGTCCGATTCCTGCTCATTGAGCCAGTCGTTGGCTTGTGCCAAACACACCGTGCGTTCGCCCACGCCGAGCAGTCGCACCGGCGATTTTTCGAAGCCGCCGACGGCGTACCAGCGCCCTTCGAGGAAGAACACGCCGGCCCAAGCTTTGAAACCAGTTGCCAGCAAGGCGCAGTCGTCGCCGAAGAGATCGCACCACGAGAAATTCGAGCGCTTCAGCAGATCGATTTCGGTCATCACGAAATCATCGAGAACACCTTTCTCGTCCGACTCCTCCTGCTTGAAGGAATGGCCGCACAGCGGGCACTCGCGCGACGCCATCGGAATCTGGGCCGCACAACTGGGGCACTCCTTGGTCGGCGCCTCGCCATTACCCTCAAACCCATCGAGATCGACTTCCTGCTCGAGACTGCCATGCACCAGCGATGCCGTGCCGAAATCGAGCACGGCGCAGTCGGTCTTGATCACGCCAGGGTGTTCGGCTGGATCGACGACACGCAGACCGCGACCGACCATCTGAATCAGCGTCGATTTATAGGAACTCGGGCGCAGCAGGACGATGCAGGAGGTCGGGGTGTAGTCGTAGCCCTCGGTGAGTACGGCGACATTGACGATCACGGTCAGATGGCCGGTCTCAAAGTCGGCGAGCGTGGCCTTGCGGTCGGATTCCGACATATCGCCATGCACCACTGCCGCCGATACACCCTCAGCAAGGAACGCATTACAAACAGCCAGGGCATGCGCCACCGTCGCGCCGAAGGCAATGGTCTTGCGCCCCGATGCACGCTCCTTCCAGTGACGGATAACAGCGGCATTGACGGGCGAGGTGTTCATGATCGTGGCCACGGCGTTCATGTCGTAGTCCTCGGCCAGTTTCTTCACACCGCCCAATGCATCGCGGGTACCAACATCGATGACGAAGGTGCGTGGCGACACCAGATGGCCGGAACGGATGAGTTCGCCCAACCGGATCTGGTCGGCCACGTTTGAGAACACTTCCCGCAGCCCTTTGCCATCGCCACGATTGGGAGTGGCAGTGACGCCGTAAATCAGGGCATGTGGATTTCTGGCGAGCGTCGTGTTGATCACTTGCCGGTAGGTCGGCGCGGCGCTGTGGTGCGCCTCGTCGATGACCAGCAGATCCAGCGTCGGCAACTGGTCAAGATTACGGGCCAGGGTTTGCACCATAGCGAACGTGGCCTGACCCTCCCAAGATTTCTGACGGGCATCGAACACCGAGGTGCTGATGCCAGGATTTACCCGTGAGAACTTGCTCTGGTTCTGCGCGGTGAGTTCGTCGCGATGGGCCAGCACACAGGCCTTGGCATCGAGGTGGGCGAGAAACTCGCCGGCCGTGCCAGAGAGGCATATGGTCTTGCCTGAACCGGTCGGGGCGACCCCCAGCGTATTACCGTGGGTCTTGAGTGCCCCAACACAGCGCGTGACGAACTCGCGTTGGCGCGGTCGGAGAATCATGGTCGTTTCTCCTTACTGCGCCCAAGTGGGCCGTGTCGATACGGCCGGGGCGGCCGGGGTGGCAGCGTGTGCCGCCGGCGCACTGCTGCAAAATCCGCCGGTGGGCACCGGTGCGCGACTGACGGCACCCATCAATGCCGCGTACTCTTTGCTGTCCGGCTGGATCGCGGCCTTGACGACATTCTTATCCTCGCCGTTCTGATCCTTTTCCACATCGATGCGGACGACGAACTCGACACCGTCGAGATCAGCAAAGCCACGGATGCGGCGCGCGGTTTGCGCCTGGGGTGTCTGATCGGCAGGATGGATGCCGCGCGCCGAGTTGAGAATGGCACGCAGAAAGCTGCGGCCCATGTTTGTCCAGTCAGGCCCCTTGGGGCTGTACAGACCGATCAGGCCAAACACCACCCGTTTGGCAAACGGGCCTTCGAGGATGGTGAATTTGGCATTCAGATACACCGCGCCGGTCTTGTCCGAGCGGGTGGCATAACCGCCGATCCAGCCCTGACTCGGGTCGTCGTAACCGCCCGGGCGAATGGTCATGATGACCTTGGCCAGCGTCTTGGGCGGGATCAGAGCGAACTCGCGCTGCTCCTCAGCATCGTTGAAATCGTTCCAGGCGGCGTTGTTGGAAGTGCTGTTCATGGAATTTCTCCTGTGCGTTACTGCGCGCGGGGCGCGGTGATCTTGGAAATGAGGCGACCGAGATGCGGCTCCTCGACGACGTCGAGTCGTCCGGAACGGTCTTTGGCGGGGTAGCCCCAGGGATTGAGGTGCTGGCAGACGAAGGCGCGATATGGCGTGCCGTCATCGGCTTTGAGGACGACCATCGAGATAACCTGGTCGAGGATGCCGGGCAGTTCCAGTGAGGCCTTGGAGCCGTCGATCTGAGGCGAAAACACCTTCCGATTAAAGTCGTCCAACTTCTCGTCGAGGATGCCGACCAGCCACACGTCCTTGCTGCGAATGTGTTGCCACTGTGTGAGCCAGGCAATCAGTTCGCTGCCATGCAGGCCATACGCGCCTCGGTTGTCAGGCTTACCGGTTTTCTCGCTATAGGCTTGCGGCTGGCCTTTGGACCACTGCAGGCACAGACGGCCGGCGACGGTGATGGAATCGACGAAAATCAGCGAGTACTTGCCGAGCAGTGCCGGATCGCCGTACTGATCGCAGACCCGGTCGTAGTGCGCCTGGCTGTAGGACTGATCGTCGCGCAGCGCCGGATTCGGGCCACCGATGAAGCAGGCCAGATCACGACACTCCGGCCACGTCCGGGGGCGCACGGTGTCGCAGGGCCAGTCACGCACTGCGAGGTCGCCATCCTCCATATCGACGAACAAGGCGCTGACCGCCTCGGTGGTCTTGAGCAAGGTGGTCTTGCCGACACCAGCGGGCCCCAGGATGACGCCCGAGGAGCGGCGGTTTTCGGCGAGGCGCTGGTCAGCGGTGATGATGGGAAAGGCCATCTCAGACCTCCCCACCGAAAATCTCGCCGACCTTGTCGGTGCCGATCGCGCCACGGTTGCGGGCCAGGTCATGAAGACGACGAAGTGCGGATTCCTGAGAAAGCAGCAGACTCGTCTGATCAGAGATTCCGCGAATTGCAAATGCGAGGTCATCGACGCTGGCATCTTCGAGTCGCAGACCATCGATGGTTGGACGTCCACCGTGGCCGGGAACACGAATAGCTTCGGGCAGATCGGACAGCGAAATGGACTTCTTGCGCAGTGCTTCAATGAAAGTTTTCAGCATGATGATTACTCCGAGAGCAGCGCGAGCCGATAGGTGGTTTTGCCAACCTTGACGGTGCGTGCGGGGGTGAATTGGGAACGCAGGGATTCCTGCCAGGCCTGGTACTTGGTTTCGCTGACGCGGTACGACGTCCGGGTTGTCGCCACCGGAGGCGATGCGAAGGATCAGTTCGTGAAGTTGCTTCTGATCCCACTCGACTTTCTTGGGCAGATCAGCGGTGACACGAACATTGCCGTCATCGAAATGAACGACGCCGGTATCCTTGCTTGCAGCCAGTCGTAGCTGGTGGGCGCGGTCGACGTACTTCAGATCCAAGGCTCGGTCGATGTGCTCGACGATGGCCTTGGCGGCGGCCAAAAAATCAGCGGCATCATTTTTGAGCCGGAACAGGGAAACGCTGGACTGATCAGCGAGTTCGCTAACTGGCGTCGCGAGGATTTTGTCGGGCGTGACGAGGTTCATGCTGCACCTCCGGCCATGACGCGCTCGGAAGTGCTTTTGCGCAGGCTATCGACCTCGAAGGCTTCGACGTCCTCGACGCGATACAGCACGCGCCCTTGCAGTTTCAAAAATACCGGTCCGATACCCTCGGTCCGCCAACGTTCCAGTGTGGCTTCGCTGACGTCCCAACGGTCGGCCAGATGGCGTTGGTTGAGGTGTTTGATACTCACGTTTATCTCCTTTCAGGTGATTGCGAAAACGTGAGGTCAGTGTCGAATTCATGGTGTACGGGCGTCCGTCACCGCCATGTACGGGCTTGTGTACGGGCACAACAAAAACGGGGAAATTGGGGGCTTAGAAAGCAAAAAACCGCCCGAAGGCGGTTGTGCGGAGTGCGGCGGGATGACGATGGTTACTCAAGATTGAATCCGTACTCACCGTCGTCATTGTTCACGATGTAGTCTTGCCAGAATGTATTGCCACTGAACAGATTTTGCATTCGACGACTTCGTCCCGATTCCTTGGTGCCATACACGTCCGCCAGAATTTCGCCGGCAGGCACCCATCGCCGGCCATTCTTGAATTGTTCGAAGAGGTAGCGGACTGCATCGATTTGTTTCGGCCCCTTGATTAACCATGGCTTGCTGGATTTCGTGGCAATCACCAGCGTCTTGGAATAGGGGTCAAATCGAACTGGCAGCGACGCTTCAATTTTTGCGCCTGGGGCGGCCACCAATATTCGATGGATAAGGTCGGCATCAATGTGCGGGAATGACGCATGCCGAATCAACACATCCCTGATGGGAATAACTCGATACTGCCTCGGCGGATGAATAATCGCAGGCAGCGCCCCACTGGTGGAGAGGACCACCCCTTGGTCGGGCAAGGCACTGTTTTGCAGGTGCTGGAACACACCATCCATCGAGGACGATAGATTGCGAGCCACCCAAACATCAACCTGCAGACCAGCCACACGCATCTTGCCGATATTCCAGAACACGTTTCCCACTGTCGCCGTATCTATACCGCGCCGCAGTGCTTGAGGAATTTCGAGAAGGTCAGCAAGGTAGTTCAGGAAATCAGTGGCGCGAACCGATCGAACAGCAACCGTTGCCGCGCTGATGTATTTTTTCCGGAAAGTTTCCGGGCACCGATAACTGTAGCGATCTGGATCGTCATCTTCTTTGATTTCAACCGCCACTCGGTCTTCCCCGCATGGCGCGGGGAAGAATGTCGAGTAGCCAACACAATCTGTCCAGGCTTCAAGCTGCTTGTCGGACAACGACGAGATACCCGAAAGAACCCATCCAGGCACCCCGTATATCCGTTGCCCGTCGGCGTTGACAGTCGATTGGCTCGATTGCTCGAACAGGTCGACCAGGTCAAGCAGCGAGCGTGTCGAGAGTTTCTTCTGGGACATGGCCGATGACTTTTACCAGATTCCATTTTACGAGCAGACGATCACAAAGCGCGCGATCCTTCTCGCGCTTGGTTTTGATGTTGCACTTGTTGTCATCTCGCAAAATTACTGAAATTGTCCTGGCGCGATCTGCCCCAACTTTCTTTGTGCGAATCGAAATTTTTGCGTAATTGATCTGATGGTCACGAAAATCAAACTGCGGTGAAATCAGAGAACGCGCAGCAGCATGAATGTCGTCGGCGTCCTTGGTCCAGATTTTCACCATGAGTGACCGATGGTTGTCGCCCAAGTAGCCGAGCTCAATCACCTTGACGGAAGCAACAGCCTCGCCGGCAATATCGAAATTCCTCGGCCCAGCCAAGCTTTGGTAGTCGTATTGCTTGAGCGGAATCTTTTCGCCAGTGATCGGCGACTGCAACAAAGAATCGGCGACGATTCGTGCCAAGGCTTCCCGGCCATCGGTGTCCTTCGACAAAACCTCGAGATGGCCATTGGCAGGCTCATAGGTTATGTGCGATGAAACAGCCCGAACAACCTCTTGGGATACAAGTTCGCTCGCCTGGACACAATCGATAATTTCGGGGGGGCGGTTGTGGTGCACGCTGATCTGATAGAGGTCGACCTCCTCTCCGGTTTGCGTGTCAGGACGCAGCCGCTTGAATACCTGAACCGCGACCGAGTCGATCTCGCAGCCCAATTCCTCCGCAACAGCATGGTGGAACGCCTGCCGGGAAGGCTCATCCTCAAGAACGGAAAGATCCTTGGGGGCAATGAATCCCGAGTAGCACGATGCACTCTGCCGAAAAACGTCGGCCTGTCTGGCGTTCATCGCTTCATCAAACAGGGTCGGCGCATTGATGTGCAACCACAATGCGCGCTCGTACTGGTTGCGAATCCCTGCGAATGCTTCCTGGTCTTTCGGATCGAAAATGTCATCACGAAAACCTTCAATGACGTCTTGTCCGGCTCCGTCTGACAGCAGGACAATACGTTCAGCAACTTCTTCGATGCGCTGCCGATGATTGATGTCGAGCCCGGAGAGAACAGTTTCCATTTCTGCACGTTGATCACGCTTGGTCTGCTTCTTGTCCAGTGCAGGCATGGTCAGTTCGAACTCCTCGACCATGAATTCACGAAATACCGCCGGCGGCAGATGGCCGAGCAGCTTGGACAGGTTTTCTGCATCATTCATCGACATACCCCTTTATAAAGGTGAGGATCGGGTTGAGATCAGCCCCGTAGCCCCGTCTTGTTGTTGGGGTGTAAAGACCGAATACGTTCGGCGTACCGAACGATTGGGATTATTTCAGACAGGTTATGGGTTTGTCAAGCAGGTACGCAATCGTTCGGTACGGTGGTATTATTTCTGTGCCACATACAACAATTTAGGAGGCAAAAGTGCCATCACCCCTGGGTGACAAGATCCGCGCGCTGCGGAAACAGAAGAAATTCAGTCTCGAGCAATTGGCCGAGCTGACCGACTCTAGCAAGAGCTACATCTGGGAGCTGGAGAACAAAGACGACCCGAAGCCCTCTGCGGAAAAAATCGGCAAAATCGCCGCCGTGCTCGAGGTCACCACCGAATTTCTGCTGACTGATTCTGTCGCGGCACCCGGTGAGGAGGTTCTTGATGAGGCCTTCTTCCGCAAGTACAAAAGCATGCCAGATGGGACCAAAAAACGCCTACGAAAAATTCTTGATGCTTGGGACGATGACGAGTGAGCAAGCTTAAGAAGCCGATGGCGGAGGCCAACCACGTCTCCTCAATGCTCAACCTGGTCTTGGGCATCGATCGTTTTCCGGTCAAGGTAAACGAGGTGGCGTTGGAATACTCGCGTCATTGCTTTGCTGATTCACCGGTCGACAAGGTCCAGGGAGAAGACCTCGATGGTTTTGAAGGGATGCTTGCAGCAAACAAAGCGCGATCGAAGTGGCTGATTGTCTATAACAGTTCCATCAGTTCCGATGGCCGCAAGCGATTCACCGTCGCCCATGAGTTTGGCCATTACCTCTTGCATCGCCACCAGCAGGACAGGTTTGAGTGCGGAGACGATGATATCGAGACCGGCGACGGCAACGAACGGGATATCGAAAAAGATGCTGACCTGTTCGCGTCGACCCTCCTGATGCCACTGGATGATTTCAGACGGCAGGTGAATGGCCACCCCGTCAGTTTTGATTTGCTCGGCCACTGCGCAGATCGCTACGGTGTGTCGCTGACCGCCGCTGCGCTGCGATGGACTGAAATAGCCGACAAGCGCGCGATCTTGGTCGCCAGTCGTGATGATCACATGTTGTGGGCGAAATCAAACCAGGCAGCATTCAAGTCGGGGGCCTATTTCGCAACACGCAAACGAACTATCGAAATGCCGCGAGGGGCTCTGGCCTATAGCGATAATTGCTCGGCGGCCAGTGAGACACAAACGAGACGGGCTCAAGCATGGTTTCCTCGCGAGCCGTCCTCAATGCCGCTGACCGAGATGACCAAGGTCGCGGCACAGTACGATTACACACTGACCTTGCTGTTGATGCCCGATGCGGAATGGCAGCGCCCTCGCCACGATGATGAGGAGTCGGAGGAGGACACCTTCGATCACTTCATTCGAAATGGCCAGCCCCCCGTCAGAAATTAGCGGGAATTCTGCTGCACTTTTCGCAATAACCCGCAACAGCATGTCGGAGCCCGAAACTCCCTCATGGCCTTGATGGCTGCCCTTCAGGACAATTTCGCATACGCGATTTGCACTGAAAGGACTGGTCACCAATGCATGAAATCAAACATACCCCGCCGGACAAAATGACGCCCGAACAGCGCCTCCAGGAGGTGGCGTCCCTGCTGGCAAATGGCCTCGCGCGCTTTCGTATCCGGCCGTCAGCAGATGAAGGCATCAAGTTGCCTGCTAGTGGTTTTGGGCTTGGCTTTCCTGCCCACCAGCGCGTTCATACAGACCCCGTCAACAACCGTAAAACGGAGTCGCAATGAACCGCCAAAATCTCACTCGTGCCACGCCACCGAGCGTTCTGACTCAGATCGCCCAGTTGCCAGACTTCTCAATCGACGATCTCCGCGCCTTGTGGATCGAGCTTAACGGAAGCACGTCGCCCAATAGCAATCGAGCATTTCTGGAGCGGCGAATTGCTTACGGTTTGCAAGAGCGCGCCTTTCGCAAGGTGAATCAGGGATTGCTCGAACGAAATGCACATCGAATCGATAAGTTATTGGCTACCGGCAAGGTCAGCAAAACCGACCGCGACATTCGGCCAGTGCCCGGCACGGTCATCACGCGCGAATATCGGGGCCAAATGCATCGCGTGGTCGTCGGCACTGATGGTCAATACGAATTTGAAGGACGTCGCTACCCCACACTATCGATGATCGCCCGTGAAATCACGGGTACGCGATGGTCAGGCCCGTTGTTCTTCGGCCTGAAGGCATCTGCCCCGGCGAGGAAATCGAAATGAGCGATGCCCTGAAGCGACGCCAACGGTGCGCGGTCTATACCCGCAAGTCCAGTGAGGAAGGCCTGGAGCAGGAATACAACTCGATCGATGCGCAACGTGATGCGGGTCATGCCTACATCGCCAGCCAGCGTGCTGAGGGCTGGATACCTGTCTCAGATGACTACGACGATGGTGGATTTTCGGGCGGGAGTATGGATCGGCCGGCACTGAAACGCCTCATGCAGGATATTGAGGGCGGTTTAATCGACATCGTCGTCGTGTACAAGATCGATCGACTCACCCGCAGTCTGGCCGACTTCTC
This sequence comes from Betaproteobacteria bacterium, assembly GCA_020047725.1. Taxonomy (GTDB): domain Bacteria; phylum Pseudomonadota; class Gammaproteobacteria; order Burkholderiales; family Rhodocyclaceae; genus Propionivibrio. The sequence goes on along the minus strand of JAIFNM010000125.1, from coordinate 2,497 downwards.
GAAAATGGTTGAAGTATTCGAGCGTCGTGGCGTTTCCTTTGTCTCGGTGACCCAGCAGTTCAATACGACAACCTCCATGGGAAGGTTGATGCTGAACGTACTTCTTTCCTTCGCGCAATTTGAACGCGAGGTGACGGGTGAGCGAATCCGCGACAAGATCGCTGCATCCAAACGCAAAGGTATGTGGATGGGCGGAATGCCGCCACTTGGCTATGACGTAGAGAATCGACGGCTGGTGCCGAATCCACAGGAGTCCAAGCTGGTGCGGCAGATTTTCCAGCGATTTGTGGAGTTGGGGTCAAGTACGAAGCTGGTTCGTGAACTGAAGTTGGATGGTGCCACTTCGAAGGCATGGACAACCCAGGACGGCAAGGTCAGGAATGGAAAGCTAATTGACAAGAGTCTCATCTACAAGATGCTGGTTAATCGCACCTACCTGGGTGAGATCGGCCACAAATCCGCCTGGTACCCTGGCCAACACCCGCCCTTGATCGATCAAAAAACCTGGGATGACGTACACGCTATTCTCGCCACCAATGGCCGAGCGCGGGCCAACAATACGCGCGCTCAAACTCCGTTTTTGTTGAAAGGACTGGTTTTCGGCATTGATGGACGGGCTCTCGCTCCCTGGCACACCACGAAAAGAAAGACGGGGCGGGTCTATCGGTACTACGTGTCGCAACGTGACTTGAAGGAGCATGCCGGTGCGTCCGGACTCCCCCGCCTGCCCGCCGCCGAACTGGAATCGGCGGTTCTCGAGCAACTTCGCGGTTTGCTGCGCTCTCCGGCACTGATCGCCGACGTCGTGCCAAAGGCCACCGCCCTCGACCCATCGCTAGACGAAGCCAAGGTTACGGTTGGACTGACCAGGCTCGACGCAATCTGGGATGAATTGTTTCCGGTCGAGCAACACCGTTTGGTCAGTCTTCTGGTCGAGAAAGTGGTGGTTTCGCCCAACGAACTGGAACTCCGGCTGCGCACAAACGGAATCGAACGTGTGCTCCTTGAACTCAACACCCCGCGTAGCGAAGACAAGGTGGCGGCATGAGCGACCTCAAAATTCAACGGGTTGGTGACGCAGATATCCAGTTGGCGAGCGACGGCCGCATCGCCGTTGCTGTGCAGATCAATTTCAAACGTCGCAGTGGCCGAAAACTTGTTACGCTGCCGGATGGGGAAGTCCTGAAACCTCGTCCATGGGATAAGGAACCATCCCCACTCCAGCGAGCTCTGGCGCGAGCACATCGATGGCAACGTATGCTCGACTCGGGCGAAGTGCGTACTCAACAGGAACTTGCCGATCTCGAAGGGGTAAGCAATCCTTACGTTTCCAGGATGCTGCGGCTCACGACACTGGCCCCTGATCTAATCGCGGCAATCCTCGACGACGACCTCCCGGACCACATCAAGCTTTTCGACTTCTCGGCAATGGACCCGGTAATTTGGGATGAGCAGCGAGACGTCGTGGCGATGCTGCTGGCAGAGCCTGGATAACGGGGATGCTTGACTCGCGAATTGCCTCGGCTATCGAGAGGCATTAGTCAGCGATTCACTGCTGCATGGGCGAGACTCCGAACAACCTTTCGGGAACTTACATTTCCGAAAGGTCTTTTCTTCCGTCCGCCATACGTGAGTAAATGCTGCCTAAATGCACCTTTACAGCATTTACCCCATCCAGCATCATGCTCCCAAGACGAAACGGAGGGAACATGGGCAGACCGACATTTACCATTGACAGGCAGCGCTTGCAGGATCTTCGCAAAGAAGCAGGAAAGACGCAATTGACCGTCGCCAAGGAACTCCATGCGATGCTCGAGAAGAAACGCAACTCTGACGATGAAACTCTCAAGAGCGATTACCAGCGCATAGAACGCAATGGAAGAACCAGCAGGCAGAGCGCCGAAGCCCTCGCCAAAATCTTCGATGTTGCGGTCGAAGTGCTCCAAGGCAAAGGGGCTCCGGAACCGTTCGACTACCTTGCCGGAATAGCCTCGCTCCTACGGAAACAATTTGCGTCCGGCGCGAACGAAGCGCTTTTCCGAGCCCTTGAGCAGAGTGCGGATACGCGGGAACCGTCCGACCAATCGATCATCCTGCTCGCAGAAGACGTAGGCGCACGGATCGAGGCTGCGCAACTGGGACGTAACCCTTATGAGCTAGAGGATCTCACTAAACTTACCGGCCTGGCCGAATCTGAGCTTTTGAAACCTGCCAACGTTCACGGCCACTGGCTACTCATTGCAAACGGTCCGGGCATCCACAGTACCGAGTTCATCCGCGGCACCTTCGAAATATCCTCTTACATCAGGAAGATTGTCGGGGATCGACTGGATTCACGTGGAAGCGATGGTTCAATTCGCATGTTCCGCGACGAGCCGTGGTTCCGGCTGGAAATCCGCCGCAGTAATCATACGTACGACATTATCCGGATCGACTTCGTGCGGTGCGACCCTTCCGATGGAACTGGAGTTCGCTGGGCTCGAGCCACCTGGCGTGA
>JAIFNM010000317.1 GCA_020047725.1 Betaproteobacteria bacterium | reverse complement strand
TGTCTCGTCGCCATTGCTCGCGCCCTCAAAAAAGGCGCCAACATCGCACGACGTCACCCGTTCAGTATAGATGGTGGGGTTGGACGCTTACGGACGCTCGCAGCGAATCCCGCCTTTTTGTCTATTTTTTCACAGCGGTCATTCCAGCGGCTGGTCCAAGTTTGCAGTTTTTGGCTTCTGAAAAGTTGTGATGATGACCATACTCAGACCAAATTAGTTTGGATCGAGTTTTCCATATTGATCGTTTATGCTGTATTTATGATGTAATTATTAGAGTATACAGCATAAACAGAAAATGGCATGATTCCCGTCACATATGGAGAACACACCGTGGCGAGACCAACATTCAAAATCGACCCGAAACGCCTGCTTTGCATGCGGAAAGAATTGCATCTCACCCAGCAAGAGGTTGCAATCCGAGCCCATCAATTTTTGAGCACCACAAAGGATTACCCGACGACTAACGCAACGCTTGTCACCACTTACCAACGCATCGAAAAAACAGGCAATACAAGCAAAAAAAGAGCTGTTGCATTAGCCAAGGTTTTGATGACCACAGTCGAAATACTTCAAGGTGACGATGTTCCAGAGGATTCTGAGGACTTTGTCAGCCGAGTTCTGCAACATATCTGTGAACAGAAGGCGTCTGGAAACAACCCTGCGCTTGAGCGTGCCCTTGGTCAGCACATTCAGGCGTATGGCAATCACAATGACATTGACGAATGCATGCGTGACTTCGCCGAATGCATTGGCGAACAAATTGAGGTTGCTCAGATTGGGCAGAACTCGAACGAAATAGAACGGCTTGCGGAGTTGACGGGGTGGCCTGAGACACAGTTGCGACAACCTGGTGGTGTTCATGGGCATTGGCTGCTACTCAATACCGTGCAAGGGTCGCGCGAAACGGAAATCGTTCTGGGCGTGAGCGCGGTAATCCGTCAAATCCAGGAAACTGTTGAAGAGTCGGGCAATTGGCATGAAAGCGATGTTCGTATCACTTTCCGTCGTTCACTTCCTTGGTATCACCTCGAAATTGTCCATCCACGCATTTCGGCGCTGCGCTGCAACTTCAGTTTCGTTCGATGTCAACCGGAGGTGAGCGGTTTGAAATGGGTCAATCCACACTGGCGAGATCAATTGTGGCTTGAAAAACCCTTAGAGGAATGGGCATTCAGCACAGCCAACCTTTTCACCGACTTCGATGGAAAGAACAGACCTAATGACATTCGTCAATTGAGATTTCGAGTTCGGGAGCGCGGTGCAAAGGGTGCCCATCAACGTGTGGCGTACTCGAGGGTGCATCTGGATGAGTTGCCAGAAGAGGTCTTCCAAAATTTCAAGAAAAATGGAATTTGTCACGAACTTGTGATCAAGAGGCTGGCCGCTGGCTTGGCTCAATCATTAGCACCTCTTTTAACCACATATCCTCGTGATTGCTGGACGATCAGGGCAGGCGCTTGCCACATTGCCATCCTTCTCGACTTGCCGTATCGGTTGTGGCACGCAAACAATGACCCAATTAACTGCGATGGGATCAGGTACCGCATTGATCTCGTTGAGGAAAGCTCGCCCGGCACCTATCAACCTGCCCCGTGGCGGGATAGCAGTGTTGCCGAGGTCACCCGTCTTCTTGAAGAGCGCGCATTTGAAAAGCACGATGACATGGACGGTGAAGAAGCGCTGCTGTTTTTGAGTCTGCCTGACAACCCTAACTAAATCACGAAGAGTTATTGAGTTGCGCGGGCGGTGTCCCGGGCTGGCGCGGCTCACCAAAAATTCCGGGACGCAAGGATTAGAGAATTCAAATGGGCAAAACCGCCAATGATGATCGCAGCGACAGTATGAATCCAAACAATGATGCCTATTACAGTTCGCGGGGCGTGAGTCGCGATGATGACGCAGACGACGATTTCCAAGTCGACACCAATACTTCATCTTGTCGCGTAGCGATCTCACCCCAAAAGACTTGCGCTCAAACTTACGGATTTGGCGCAGTATCGATAGAGGGGCGAGCGATGTATGGCTATGTCAAGTTTGTTGCGGTTGATAACAGCATGAGGGACATCACCTCTCGGCTTGAGGATTTCTTAGAGTTTATTGAACAAACTGTGCGCAATTTTCTCAGAAGACGACTTCAAACCAAGACACTCGCGTTGTACGCTGTGTTCGACCCAACAAAAAGTTGTTTGCCGTGGCACGTGCCTCTTGATCTTGATGATCTAGAGCGAACCCGCGACTCGCTCACTATTGCACGTTGTGCTTTTGTAGCAGATCCCTTAAAACCGAAGTCAACGATGTCGACCGAGAATCTTGCACTTCTTCAGGCACTCTCGCCAGACCGTGGGCTATCAGCCGAGCGGAGGCTCGCTGACAAGAATGCAGAAAAGGTCGATATCGATCTATATTTGAAGGCGCTACGAAACGAAATTATCTTGCCAGAAGACACAAAGGTTTGGGCTGAATTTCCTGTGCCGTATTCAGGCAAACCCGACTTAACCGAATCAAGCAAATTGGTAACGTATTTCAATAGACTATGAGAGGGCAACTTTGCTTGACGACGGCTATAGATTTTTAAATTGACAAGCTAACATTCGTCATGGAATCCACGAGTCATTCAGGGCCCAAATCCCAGTGACTTCTTCCGCTGCCCAGTATCCAGACAGCCAAGAAGCCTGTCATCCTTGCTGTCCGACAGTTCCCGAGATTCCTGGATGATTGTGAACGGCTGGTTCCGGCGAAATCCAATGTCAGCTCTCGACTTTCCGCCGAGCTTTGTGGGGGTAAGGTATACGTCGGCTTACAGTCTTTAGCGGTCCGATTGTCCTTGCCGACGAATGTCCCTTCGTGGCCGAAATAAGCCAGACCATCCTTGACTATTCGCACGCAATCAATCTGCTGCAATGCACAATAGAAACTCAATCACGGTAAATGGAATCCCCTATTTGATTGGCGTCGGGTGACAATTCCCAAGAAGCGGCTTGTCCAGACGACCCAGCCAGTCGGCCAGTTGCTGGCCGAGTTCCGTGCTTGCCAGCACCAGCGCGTTAACACCACCGTTGGCGTCCGTCGAGGCGGCCGGCTTTTCGATGACGACAGGGCGTTCAGCTAGAACTTGCCGCTTGCCGTCGATCAGGCTGACGTGCGCTTGCAGCAAGGCCCGGCTTTGTTGTGGCGTATCGAAGACCTGTGAGAACTCCTGCAATTCGAGGCGCAGCGTGCACTCTGCTGCAGAGTTTCCGGCCGTAGTCGTGGCCCCGAGCTGCTGCCGCAAACGCAGCGCCAGCAACACACCCGGCGCTCCGGCCCAGCGACTGCCGACGTATTCGCGCTGCTTTAGCGGTTCGTCGTAGGCCAGACGGTAATCAATGTTCAGCGAGTCAAACCAGACCGGCGATTTGACCTCAAGCGCCAGTCTTGACCAGGCTCCATCCGCCACCAACCGCGTTGCGGGCAGTCCAAAGTCGTAAACAGCGACGGGCGGCGTATTCTTGATCACGCCGGAGCACGCGCCAAGCAGACAAACGGTTATCAGTGTGGCGAGTCTTTTCATTGTTGTCCCTTGGTCGCTGGTGCGACAAAGCCTGCTTCGCCCGGCCCCGGCATGGATTTCTGATGGCCGAAGATCAGGCTCTGCGGCGATTCTTCAAGCATCTGCAATACACGGCTGAGGCGTTGCGAACTGGACGAAAGCTCGCTGGCGAGGTCATTGATTCGTGGCAGCAGTACGTTTGTCCCGACGGCGGCGTTGCCAAGCGTCGAATCCATCTTTTCGCTCAGCAGCTGCCACCGCTGCACAAGTCCCCGTGTATCGCTGAGCAAGGGTGAAATTTCGCCAGCGGCCTGCTCGGCACGTGTCAGCGTGGACTTCAGCAAACGGATATTCTCGGGGGTCAAAACCTCTTGAAGCTGCGCCGTTGCTGCCCTGGCGTTCGCCGTCGTAGCTTCCAGATTGACCAGCATTCCGGAAATGTTCTGACGGTTCTCAGGGCTCAATAGCTGATTGGCGCTGATCATCAAATCGCGTGCGTTGCGCAGCGTTTCGCCACCGACATCCGTGAGCTCCTGAATCAGCGAGTCCTGCATCGGGATTCTGGGTAATTCCCCGCCCGTACCGGCAAGCGGCGTGGCATCCTTTCCGGTATCTTCAAGCAGCACATGCGCAATACCCGTCACGCCCTGAAACCCGAGCTTGGCGGTCGTGCCCACGGTAACCGGAATGGTCTTTCTGATGTTGATGCGTATCAGCGTATTGCTCACGTCATTCGGATCGAGTTCGATGGATTCGACTTTTCCGACGCGCACGCCGCGATAGCGAACCTGCGCCTGCATGCTGAGCCCGCTGATCGTTTTCCTGGTCAGCACCAGATATTCGTTGGTCAGTTCCTGCTTGCCGCCAAACCACCACAGCGCGGCGATAGCCGCCAGCCCCAGAATCAGCGCAAACAATCCTGCAAACAGGGCATGTGAGCGATTTTCCATGATTAAACAATCCCTTTTTGCATGACCGCCCCAGCGTGTTCGGAACAGAAAAAATTACGGATGAACGGGTGATCGACCGCGAGTACTTCGGCGGGCGTACCACAGGCAATGATACGCTGCTCGGCGAGCACCGCCACCCGAGTGGCCAGCCCGGCCAGCGTCTCAAGATCGTGCGTCACCATCACGACGGTGAACCCCAGTTCTTTCTGCAGCATCCGGATCAATTTGACAAAATTGTCGGCTAGATCCGGATCGAGGCCGGCAGTCGGCTCATCCAGGACCAGCAGCTCCGGCTCCAGCGACAGGGCACGCGCCAGCGCAACGCGCTTGATCATCCCGCCCGACAGTTCAGCCGGCATCAACTGAGCATGACGCGGTTCGAGTTCGACCATGCCAAGTTTCAGGTAGACCAGTTCGCTGATCATGTCCTCATCGAGCACGCGCAACTCGCGCAAAGGGAACGCGATGTTGTCGTAAACGGAAAGCGCGGAGAACAAGGCGCCCTGCTGGAAGAGCATGCCGAATCGGCGACGCAAATTGCGGCGAATAGTGGGATCGGCATCAAATACCGACTCTCCGAAGAGCTTGACCGATCCCTTGTTCGGCACCAGCAGGCCGACGATTGCACGCAACAGCGTCGTCTTTCCGCTGCCGGAGCCGCCGACCAGCCCCAGCATCTGCCCAACTTCGACGTCAAGGTCAACATCGCGGTGAATCACGGTTTCACCGAACCGGGTGCTCAACCCCCGCACTTCGATTGCCTGGACATCCGAAGCACTCATGCTCACCCGCCCCCCGGCATGCCAACATTGCGGGTCAACAAGGCAAAAATGGCGTCGACGATGATCACCACGGTAATCGCCGTCACCACGGCCGTCGTCGTCTTGGCCGACAGACTTTCCGTATTCGGCCGCACCTTCAGACCGAAATGGCAGGCGATCAGCGCGATCAGCATGCCGAAGAAAAAGCCCTTGCCGATGCCGATCCAGACGTTGGCCACCGGCACCACCTTGGGCAACGCGTCGATGAAATAGCCATACGACAGCCCCATCTCCAGATTCGCCGAAACCATGCCGCCAATAATCCCCGCCGCCGCACACCAGACAACCAGCAAGGGCATGGCCAGCGACAGCGCCAGCACCTTGGGAAAAATCAGACGCAGGCTGCGCGAAATGCCCATCGTCGCCAGCGCGTCAAGCTCCTGGGTCACGCGCATGACGCCGATCTGCGCCGTCATTGCCGAACCGGAACGCCCGGCTACCAGCACGGCAACAATGACCGGCCCCAATTCGCGAATGATGCTGATGCCGAGCAGATTGACGATGTAGATGTCGGCACCGAAGGTCTTGAGTTGCAAGGACGACAGGAAGGAAAGAACGACGCCGATCAGAAAGCCAACCAGCGCCGTCACGGGCAAAGCCTGAGCACCGCTCTTGAAAAGATTAGCCGAGAATTCGCGCCAGGGAAACTCGCCAGGATGCGCAAACAGATGGCCGGTATCGAGCAATAGCTGTCCGATAAGGGCGACGATGTCCCGCATGTTCTTGCCCGCCGCCAGAATAAGCCCACCCAGAACATACACCCAGGCGAATCGCTCCTTACGCTGCGAAGATCGGCGATCCATCGGGATCGTTGCCGCCCGCTCAAGGGCTGAGCGATGCGACGCCAGGGCCTCGAGTGACCCCGGCCAGCGCCGTCCCCAGGCCCGCCAGAGCAGGATGGCGCCAACGCTGTCGATACGCGAAATGGCGCTGAGATCCCAGACCGCATCGTTGGCGGTCAATTCCTGCAAGCGATCTTCAAGCGTAGCAATCGGCGTTGGCAACCTGGCCAGCGTCCAGTCGCCAGAGAGCGTGACATGTAGCCGCCCTTCGCGCTTGCTGGATTCGATCACCGCGCTGGCCATGGGCCTACTCAGGCACGACCCGTGAAGCACGGCGCTTGATGCGTACCGTCATACCGATGCGCTGCCAGGCGAGCACCTCATCGGCCAGTGCCGCGGCGCTGAGCGGGTTGGCAAGCATCCAGTCGGATGGAAGTTCAAGCAAAAAGCCCGTTCCCGAAGGCTTTAGCAGGATGACCGGCAAAGGCTGATCGTCACGCGAGCGATGCAGAAGCGCCGCCAGACGAAGACAGAATACGAGCCGCCAGATCGAATCCGAGGTCGAGGCAAAAGGCAGTTTCTCCAGTTTGCCGCGTTGCCCGAGCACCAGCAGCGCAAGGCGTTCCTGGTCCTTCTTCGAGAAGCCGGGCATGTCGGCAAAGCTCACGATGTACGCCCCGTGTTTGTGAAAGCCGACGTGGGCAATCGAAATGCCGATCTCGTGCAAGGCAACGGCCCAGCGCAGAAACCGGGTATCGGCCTCGTGCTCGGGCAGATCAGCACGCACCAGTTGCCCGAGCAATTCGAGCGCCGTTCGTTCGACGCGCTCGGCCTGCCGAACATCGACCTGATAACGCCGCATGAATTGCGTCACCGTCGCATCGCGCATGTCGTGGTGATGGAAGCGGCCAAGCAGATCGTAGAGCACGCCGAGACGCAAGGCACCTTCGGAATAGGTGATGTACTCAATGCCCAGCTCGGTAATGATTGCCGACAGGATGGCGATACCGCCAGCAAAAACCGGGAGACGGTCGGTGGGCAATCCGGTCAGTTTCAGATCTGCAGCCGAACCGGCGCGAATGATCAGGGCGCGCAGTTTGGCCATGCCTTCGCGGGTAATACCGTGAAGCCCGTCTGGATTGAGCCCGTTGACCTCTAGCAACTCGGCAATGGCGCGCGCCGTTCCCGAGGACGCCACCGCTTCGGTCCAGCCGGTACGCCGGAAGTCCTGGGCGATGGTCTGAATTTCACGAGCCGCCGATAGCTCAGCCTCGGCAAAACTTTTCTTATCCACCTTGCCGTCCGGGAAGAAGCGCAGCGTATAGCTGACGCAGCCCATGAAAAGCGATTCAAGGGCCAGGGGTTCAAGCTGTTTCCCGATGATGAATTCAGTTGAACCGCCGCCGATGTCGATCACCAGACGCTTGTGCCTGGCCGGCGGCAAGGCGTGTGCAGCCCCGACGTAAATCAGACGTGCTTCCTCACGCCCCCCGATAACTTCGATCGGGAAGCCCAGTGCTGACTCGGCCTGTGGAATGAAAATCCTGGCATTCTTGGCCACGCGCAGCGTGTTGGTCGCCACGACGCGTACCGCCTCGGGCTGGAAGCCACGCAAACGTTCGCCAAAGCGCGCCAGAGTTTCAAGCGCGCGATGCTGCGTAATCTCATCGAGGAACTTGTCGCTGCTCAGGCCGGAGGCGAGACGAACTGCCTCTTTCAGCGTATCGAGGTGATAGATCTGGTCATCGACCACGCGCCCGATCTCCAGGCGGAAACTGTTTGAACCAAGATCTACCGCCGCGATCTGTTCGTAACCCATAGGCTGTGTTCTCGTTTTTCTGGAGTATGTGTTGAAGAATATTCTAACACCGCAAGCCCTGCGGTCTTGGGTTGAAGAAGTACAGAGAATTCCGCACGTCTCACCGCCTCAATGACATAATGCCGTAATGATTTTGTAACAAAAT
>JAIFNM010000223.1 GCA_020047725.1 Betaproteobacteria bacterium | reverse complement strand
CCGATACGACAGCCGGGAAGCGGCTGCCATCCTTGCGGATGTAGGTCAGCTCGTAAATGTCCTCGATGCCGCGTGAAGCCTTGAAGACCAGAGCTTCAAAACCCGGTGTAATCGGTGTTTCGAGTTCAGCGCTCAAAGATTCGGCACGTACGATTATTTCCTGTGGATCAGAAATGTCAGCCGGCGTGATTTTGTTCATCACCTCGGCGGCCGTGTAACCCAGCATGCGCTCGGCGCCAACATTGAAAATCTGGATCACACCCTTGGCGTCCGTGGCGATGCTCGAGAAGTTGGCGCTGTTGAAAATTGCACTCTGCAAGGCGCCCGCTTTGATCAGTTCTTCTTCGGCCCGCTTGCGCGCGGTATTGTCGGTGCCGATCAGCAGGTAGCCGATGATGGAATTTTGCGCATCGCGCAGTGCGGTGACCGATACGACAGCCGGGAAGCGGCTGCCATCCTTGCGGATGTAGGTCAGCTCGTAAATGTCCCCGATACGACAGCCGGGAAGCGGCTGCCATCCTTGCGGATGTAGGTCAGCTCGTAAATGTCCTCGATGCCGCGTGAAGCCTTGAAGACCAGCGCTTCAAAACCCGGTGTAATCGGCGTGTCGAGCTCGGTGCTCAGGGCAGCAGCCCGAATGATCACTTCCTGTGGATCAGAAATGTCAGCCGGCGTGATCTTGTTCATCACCTCGGCGGCCGTGTAACCCAGCATGCGTTCCGCACCGACATTGAAAATCTGGATCACGCCCTTGGCATCGGTGGCGATGCTCGAGAAATTGGCGCTGTTGAAAATTGCGCTCTGCAAGGCCCCGGCCTTTACCAGAGCCTCTTCCACCTGCTTGCGCGTACTGATATCACGCAGGATGCCGGTGAAGTAGCTCTCGCCACCCAGCCACATCTCGCTGACGGCGATCTCCAGCGGGAAAGTGCTGCCATCCTTGCGCCGGCCGACGACTTCTCGCCCGAGGCCACTGGCGCGCGCTTCATCACTGGCACCGTAATACTCCAGCGAACCATTGGGCAGGTCTCGATCAAGTTCGGGAATCAGCAGGCTGAAGTCTTTCCCCTTGAGTTCCGCAGCACTGTAGCCAAACATTCGCTCGGCGGCCGGGTTAACGGTTTCTACGATGCCGCCACGCGCATGCAGGGTAACGATACCGTCGACCACCGTGTTGAGAATCGTCTGGACCAGCGCCGCACTGTCGCGCAAGGCCTGCTGTACGGCGTATTCTTTCGTAACATTCCGGAATACCAGCACGGCGCCTATGACCTCGTCGCTACGGTCGCGAATGGGGGCGCAACTGTCGGCAATGGCGCATTCTCTTCCATCGCGGGCGATCAGAACGGTGTGATTGGCCAGGCCTTGCACGGTGCCGTGAGCGAGAGTGACAATGACCGGGATGGTGGCCAGCTCTCGCGTTTCCTGGTTGATGATGTGAAATATCTCGTCGACCGGGCGACCGAAAGCGTCAGCCTGAGTCCAGCCGGTAAGTTCCTCGGCAACGGGATTCAGGCGTGTAACCCGCGCCTGGGCATCGGTGGCAATCACCGCATCGCCAATGGAGTTCAGGGTTACGGAGAGACTTTCCTGGCTCTCGCTCAGGGTGGAGTTGACCTGCTGCAACTGCCTGTTCATAGACTCCTGATGCTCAAGCAGACGCTGTGTTTCGAGCAGCACAAGATTCTTGAAGCGCTCCTGCGTTTCACGATAGAGCAACCAGGCAAAGCCCAGGGCAAAGAGCAGCGAGAACAGGCTGGTGGCAACGATCAGACTGAACATCCGGCGCATGTCAGTCTGGAACGCCGCTTCATGCTGTGCCAACAGGTCTTCTTCCAGCGACATATACGTACCCATCTCGGTACGGATCAAATCCATCATCGACTTGCTCTGGCCGCGTCGAACCAGCGCCAGGGCGCCATTCATGTCATTGTCGCGGCGCAACTCAATGGACTGGGCCATCTCTTCCAGCAATACGCTGATCATCGGCGTGACCGTATCGAGGTGGCTCCTGGACGCGGGGAGCAAGGTACTTTGCTTCAGCTCCTCCAGGCGGGTTTCGATGCCGTCACGCTGCGCCAGATACGGGTCCAGATAGGCCTCGTCACCGGACAAAATGTAGCCGCGCTGACCGGTCTCGGCATCCTTCAAGGCAGACATGAATCCGACAGCACTGTTGATTACCGAGGACGTGTGTTTCCTTACACCGGCGGCTCCTTCGATCTGCCGGAACGTCCATAACGATACCGATACCGCCAGCGCCACCAGTAGCGTCGCTCCGGCGAGCCAGGACATGATCTTGAAGGTCGGTTTCAAAGAAAACTCACTCTCGGCCACGCCAATATGGTTGATGAGTATGGCGGTATCAAAATCATTTCGGGCATGTTCAGCCTTTGTAAAAGAGCGAGTTTCCTGATTTCGCGGGGCAGATTGCTCCAACGACGGTACGGAAGGTACCTCAGCCACTTATACGCTCATCTGTAACAAAGAAGTGAATGCTTTTCCCGGGCGAGATCGACGGTGTTGATTGAAGAGGGTAAATGTTTTTTGCCATGGTGAGTCATCATGGCGAATAGCCCTGCCGCGCTCCGTGCGCTAACGCACATAAGGCGGCGATTTTCTGACTCCTGAAGAAAGGAAACCCGAGTTCGAAAAACCGCACCGGCCTGCAAGGCGCATGGAATGGCAATCTACGACCCGTATGCCTGAAGATCGTTTATCCATGGCACTCTTCGAGGCATACCCTGGCAGGCCGCCTGTTCATGCGACAACCATGACCTGATGCAAACGTTGATCGTCAATCAGGTGAATCACCTTCCCGGCTTGCACAACACCATCGACCGTCACGCTGAGCAGATCGGTTTTTCCATTTTCGACGGTTGACGCTTGCGAAACATCTATTTGGTACATCGTCGCCCGGTACCGATAATTGATCCTGACCCCCGGCCAATCCGCAGGCAAACAGGGCGCGAGGCGCATGGTTTCACCCTCCAGCCGCAAACCCAGCAAGGATTCGACGACCAGCCGATACATCCAGCCGGCCGATCCGGTATACCAGCTCCATCCGCCGCGTCCAACGTGCGGCTCAACGGCGTAGACATCAGCGGTAACGACGTAAGGCTCAACCTTGTAGGTCGCAACGGCCTCCGCCGACAGCGCATGATTCACCGGGTTGATCATCCGGAACAATTCCCAGGCGCGTTCGTGGTCGCCCAGTTCGGCAAAAGCCATCGTCGCCCAGATCGCGGCATGGGTGTACTGCCCGCCGTTTTCCCGCACGCCGGGCACATAGCCGCGGATGTAACCAGGATTGAGGCTTGAGGTATTGAACGGCGGATCGAGCAGTTGAATGAGTGCATCGTCTCGGCGCACCAGATGCTCGTTTACGGATTGCATGGCACGGCGTGAGCGCGTGGCGTCGCCTGCTCCGGAGAGCACGGACCAGCTCTGCGAGATCGAATCGATACGGCATTCCTCGTTGCTGGCCGTTCCCAGCGCAGTCCCATCGTCAAACCAGGCGCGACGGTACCAATCACCATCCCAGGCGTTTTGTTCGATGTTCAGGCGCAGTCGACTGGCCTCCTCCACACACAACTGGGCAAAGCTTGGGTCGCCGTAGGCTGTGGCCAGCGGAGCGAACTGCCGGAGAACTTCGCACAGGAAGAAGCCGAGCCAGACGCTCTCACCCTTGCCGCCGATCCCGACCAGATTCATGCCATCGTTCCAGTCGCCGGAACCGATCAGTGGCAGGCCGTGCTCGCCATAGCGCATGCCGTGGCGGATGGCGCGTACGCAGTGCTCGTACAGGCTGGCGGTATCGCTGGAGCGGCCGGGCAGATCGTAATAGGAGTCGTCTTCCGGATTGACCTGTCGGCCTTCGAGGAAGCCCGCGAACTCGTCGAGCACGCCGGTATCGCCGGTGCTGATCACATAGCGGCACACACCCAGCGGCAGCCACAGGTAATCGTCCGAACAATGCGTGCGTACACCGCGACCTGACGGCGGATGCCACCAATGCTGGACATCGCCCTCCTGGAACTGGCGGCTGGCGCACAGCAGCAGGTGTTCGCGCACCAGAACCGGCTTGGCGTGAATCAGCGACATCACGTCCTGCAACTGGTCACGGAAGCCGAAGGCTCCTCCGGACTGGTAGAAGCCGCTGCGTGCCCAGATGCGACACGCCAGCGTCTGGTAAACCAGCCAGCCATTGGTCAGCACGTTGAGCGAGGCGTCGGGCGTATCCACCTGCACCGCACCGAGCGTGTGTTTCCAGTGCTGCCTGACGGTTTCGAGGGCCGAGCGTGCGGCAATCGCACCGCGGAAGCGCTGCACCAGCTTGCCGGCCTCATCGGCATTGCGCCCGACGCCAAGGCGGAAAACGATCTCGCGTTCCTGCCCCTCGAACAGATCGAAACTCACCTGTATCGCCGCGCACGGATCAAGGCCGGCACCGACCTTGCCAGAGAGGCGCGTTCGTTTCATCGCCGCCGGGTTTTTCAGCGAACCATTGCGGCCGATGAATTCCTTGCGGTCACCGCTCAGGGTACGTGGCCTGTCATCGACGTCGAAGAAAGCCTGTCGATCCGGGAACTCCATGCTGTACGGGTTGCGCGCGTAAAACGCACCGCTCTTGGCGTCGACTTCGGTCGTTACATGCATCGCCGATTTCGTGCGCAGATCGCCGAGCACCCATTCGACGTAGCCAGTGGCCGATAGCTTGCGCGTCCGCCCCGATTCGTTGCGCACCTTGAGCACCGAAAACTTGACGGCTGCATCCAGGGCCACATAGACCCAGAGTTCCGAATGAATTCCGCCCGAGCGGTTTTCGAAGACGCTGTAGCCGAATCCATGGCGGATGACATAAGGCGTCGCGGCACGCGCTGGCAAGGGGGTCGGCGACCAGAAGTTGCCGGTTTCCTCATCGCGCAGGTATAGCGCCTCGCCGCTGGTATCGCTGACCGGATCGTTGTTCCAGGGCGTCAGGCGGAATTCATGGGCGTTTTCGCTCCAGGTGTAGCCGACGCCGTTTTCGGAAATCACCGTGCCGAAGTTCGGGTTGGCCAGGACATTGACCCACGGTGCCGGCGTCGTTTCACCCGGCGCCAGCGCGATGACGTATTCGCTGCCGTCGGGCGTGAATCCGCCAAGACCGTTGAACAGGATCAGATCGTTCTTCGGCAGGGCAAACGGCGCTTCAAAACGCAGCGCGCGGCTTGGCAACAAGCGTGGCGGGAGCGGTTCGGTCAGGCGACGATCTTCGAGCTGATCTTCCAGAGTACCCTGGCTGTCGGTGATGACTGCACGCGCCACAGACTCGAACAGGATGCGATCCTCACTGGAAATCTGCTCTGCCGAACGCACGAAGATGCCGCCCGGCCGATCGATCACACTGGCCTCGATGCCCGAGGTGATCAGTCCCATGATCTGGTCCTGCAATTGTTGACGGTAGCCGGCGTGATCCTCGTTCCAGATCACCAGATCGACGGCCAGCCCCTTCAAACGCCAGTAGGCGTGGGCCTGGACGAGCTGACGCACGAGCGCGATATTGGCCGCGTCGCCGATCTGCAGCAGCACGATCGGCAGATCGCCGGAGATGGCATAGCCCCACAGACCGGACTGCCCACGACGATTCCTGATCAACACCGACGCATCGGCACGCAGGCCAGCGTTGGCGTAGATGACCGAACTGGCCAGCCGCGCGTGCAGTTGTGCGTCGACCTCGTTGGCATTGAGTTGGCGTAATACGACCTGGCTGTGTGTCCAGGCCAGATCGAGAACACGATCCGCGAGACGTCGATCCTGGTATTTGTCGATCAGGACCACGGCGATATCACGCGTCTCGGCCATGCCCGTCACCATATCGACGGTAACCGACTGATCCGGATCGAGCGTGAGCGAATAGCGGACGGAGACAATCGGGTCAAGCACAGACCCTTCGCTGCCAGAGAGTGTTTCTGAATCGCTCATCGCCAGCGGATCGGACGCCGTCCTGCCACGACCGATGAAGCGCGCACGATCCGTCTCGTAATACACTTCACCGATCACGGCACCATGAACCGCCACCAGATGCAGCATCCACGGGGCTTGTTCGTTGATCGAACGCGGGCGGCGGGTGCACAGGATGGCACGCCGGTCGCGCAGGATTTCGGTTTGCACGAACAGGTTGCTGAAGGCCGGATGAATCGCGTCGCTGACCGGCGGCGCGATCACCACTTCGGCGTAACTCGTGACTTCAATTTCCCGGCGCTGCCGTGAGCGATTGGTGATGCGGACGCGACGCAACTCGATATCGTCCTCCGGGGAGACAACAATCTCGGTATGCGTCTCGAAAAAGCCAGTGTCAGCGCCTTCATTAACCGCATCGCGACGGCGGAACTCGGCACGTCCTTCGGAGAAGATCGCTTCGTAAACTTCAGGCCGCTTGAGCGTCGGCTGATAGGCTGTTGACCAGAACCCGCCCTGCCCGCTCTTGCTGCCCAACTCGCGGATGTAACAGAACGAGCCCCAGTTGTCGCAGGTGCCATCTTCGCGCCAGCGGGTAACGGCGAGATCCTTCCAGCGACTGTAGCCGCCTCCCGAATTGGTCACCATCACGTGATAGCGTCCGTTCGAGAGCAACTGCACTTCCGGGGTCGCCGTGTCGGCGCGGTTGAACACGCGGATCGGCATCTCTGCTGCGGTCGGAGCCGTACTGATCTCGGAGAGCACCGCCGTGTGAGCGAACAGGGCCGTGGCTTTGGGGATGCGTTCCTGAAGCAGTGGCATGACGGCCTGGAACAGCCGGTCCGATTCGAAGCGCCGTTGCATCGGGCGATCCATCAAGAGGTAATCCAGCGCGAGCAGGCTCATGCCCTGGTGGTGCGCCATGAAGGAACGCACCACGGCATTCGACTGCTTGCGTCGCTGCCGCGCCGGGGTGTAATCGATGGCTTCATAAAAGCCGAACTTGCCCATGAAGCCCTCACCCGCAAGTCGCTGCAGATTCTGGCAGGCCTCTTCCGGCGCCACCATCAGCGCCATCACCGAGGCATAGGGGGCGACGACCAGATCCTCGGCCAGTCCGCGCTTGAGGCCAAGGCCCGGCACACCGAAGGCGCGGTACTGGTAGTTGAGATGCACATCAACGGTGTTGTAGCCGGATTCCGAGATGCCCCAAGGCACGCCGCGCTGATTTCCATACTCGATCTGTCTCGCCACCGCGGCCTTGCAGGTCTGGTCAAGCAGCGTGTTGTCGTAGGTCGGCATCACCAACAATGGCATCAGATACTCGAACATCGAGCCGCTCCATGACAGCAGAACGGGTTCGCCGGTGGTACTGGTCAGCAGACGCCCAAGGGCGAACCAGATTTCCTGCGGCAGTTTTCCCTGCGAAATGGCCACGAAGCAGGATAACCGGGCTTCGGAAGCAAGCAGATCGTAGTAACCCGCATCCAGTCGGCGTTCGCCGACGTTGTAGCCGATGGTCAGCAAATGGCGCGTCTTGTCGTACAGGAAGTCGTAGTCCATCAGCGCAAATTCGCCGGTCTGAAGAATCAGTCCGTCGATGGTCGCGATCCGGTCATGGGCTCGGGTGCTGCCGGCGTTTGCCAGTTCGCGCAGGGTCGGGATTGCGACGATGGCCGAGTGGTTGAAAGCCGCTTCAGAATCGCCCGACATCTTCTGTGGCGCAAGCCATGGCGCGAAGAAGGTCAGTTCATCCAGGGCTTCGTTGCATTGCCGAGCCAGGGCCTGAGCCCACTCGTGTGCTTCCGTTTTCGTGACTTCGCCATCGGATATTCCACTCTCAGGCACGCTGTCAGGCACGCTATCGCCCCGGTCATCGGCGTAGCCGACACGCTGGATGATTCGCTCGGCGGCAGCAGCGGCGTCAGCCAGTTGCCTCAGTATCGAATGCGCATCCACCAGTGTCTCCGGACGTGCAGCAGAAGCCGCCTCCAGAGCGTGCCTGAAGGTCATCACCGACGCGGTGACCGCTTTGTCCGCCTCATCTTCAAGGACGTCCTCGAGCACCCGGAAGGTATCACTCAACCCGTCAAACAGCCGCGCCGGCAGGATTCGCTCATCGGCCAGGGCGAGCAGGCCGGCGCGCAAGGTCAGCAGATGCCCGGCGAGGTTTCCGCTATCCACCGTCGAAACATAGAGCGGCAATAGCGGCTGCAGGGTTTGCGTGTCGTACCAGTTGTAGAAGTGCCCGCGGTAGCGCTCAAGTTCGTCCATCGTGCGCAGGGTGTGGGTCGTGCGCAGAACCAGTTGCCCGGCGGTGACGTAGCCGAAATCGTAGGCGGACAGATTCGCCAGCAAGGCCATCCCGATGTTGGTCGGCGACGTGCGGTGGGCGATGGCGGCAATCCGGTATTCCTGGAAGTTGTCCGGCGGCAACCAGTTATCTTCAGCACTGACGAACCGCTCGAAAAACGACCAGATCCGGCGCGTCAGCGTGTGCAGGAAGAAGATCTGTTCAGTGCTCAGGGCGGCCTTGCGGCGTACGAGCGGACGACTGATCCACCAGGCAATGACCGGGGAGACGAACCACAG
>JAIFNM010000183.1 GCA_020047725.1 Betaproteobacteria bacterium | reverse complement strand
CGGCAGTACCGGCAAGCCAAAAGGTGTCGTGCTTTCGCATCGCAACATGGTGGCCGGCGCCAAAAGCGTCGCGAGCTACCTCGAAAACACGGCCGACGACACGCTACTCGCCGCCCTGCCGCTCTCGTTTGACGCCGGATTCAGCCAACTCACCACCGCATTCCATGTCGGCGCGCGAGTCGTCCTGCTCAACTACCTGATGCCCCGCGACGTGCTCAAGGCGCTGGAACGTGAACGCGTTACCGGCCTCACCGCCGTACCGCCGCTCTACATCCAGCTCGCCCAGCTAGAGTGGCCCGTCAGCATCACCGAACACCTGCGCTACTTTGCCAATACCGGTGGACGCATGCCGCGCGAGACCCTTGACGCCTTGCGTTCACGCATGCCTAAAACCAAGCCCTTCCTGATGTACGGCCTGACCGAAGCTTTCCGCTCGACCTATTTGCCACCAAGCGAAGTGGATCGGCGTCCGGACTCAATCGGCAAGGCCATTCCTAATGCTGAAATTCTCGTATTACGTGAAGACGGATCGCCTTGCGCCCCCGATGAACCAGGTGAACTCGTGCATCGTGGTGCGCTGGTCGGCATGGGCTACTGGAACGACCACGAAAAAACCGCCGAGCGCTACGCCAACACACCGGGCCGCGAACCAGGACTGGTTATTCCAGAACTCGCCGTGTTCTCCGGTGACACCGTGCGCAAGGACGAAGAAGGCTTCCTCTACTTCATCGGCCGTCGTGACGAAATGATGAAAACGTCGGGCTACCGGGTCAGCCCGACCGAGGTCGAAGAAGTCCTCTACGCGACAAAGCTGATTGGCGAATGCGTTGCCTTCGGTGTCGATCATGCCACGCTCGGACAAGCGATTCAGGTTATAGCCACACCGCCGGTTAATGGCAGCCTCGACACGGCGGAACTGCTCGCCGAATGCCGGAAACTGATGCCCGCCTACATGGTTCCAGCACACATCGACGTACGCCAAGGCCCTTTGCCACGCAACCCGAACGGCAAGATTGATCGCAAGACACTTTCGACTGAGTGGATAGAAAAGATGGGGACATCTTGATCTGAGCAAATCGTAGCCGGATTCGACTTATTGCTCAGGCCTGATGAAAGATGAGATTACCGTCATGCCTGCGAAGGTCACTGCAGATAATTCCGACCCCGGCATCCCGAGTTGGCGTGAGCCAATGTCCTGGATCCCGGCTTTCGCCGCAGTGACGACTTAGACAGTTGAGGGCCGGATCGACATAGACAACGTTTGTACGTTGTACTAACATCACTTCTATTGATGAATTTCGCACGCGGAGAATTTCCATGACTGTTAGCGCATCACCCACAATCACTCGCTCATCCCGGTTAGGACTGAGAGCTACACACCAACAGGAAGTCATTCTCCGCCGCGCTGCCGATGTGGCGCACAAATCGTTGACCGAGTTTATTCTCGATAGCGCTTGCCTTGCGGCAGAACAGACACTGCTCGATCAGCGCTTGTTTATGGTCTCGGGCACCCAGTACCAAGCCCTGATGGATTTGCTTGAACAGCCAGAACAAACCAACGAAGGACTGCACAACCTGTTCTCTCGCAAAGCACCTTGGGACGCACAGTGAACTTGCACAGTCCGGAGGCCTTGAGCTCCCATCATCGACTGGGCGGTTTCGATTGCGGCAAACCGACCTTGAACGACTGGCTTGCCCGCCATGCACGGCAAGCGCAAAGCAGCGGCTCGGCAAAGACCTTTGTAGTCGCTGATGATGATCAAGTAGTTGGGTATTTCAGCCTGACGGTCGGTCAGATTGACACGTTGGATGCGCCAGATCGCATACGCAAAGGTATGGGCCAGTATCCACTTCCTGTAGTTATTCTCGCTCGCCTGGCGGTATCTGTGAACCATCAAGGAATAGGAATTGGATTTGGTTTATTGCAGGACGCCATTCGGCGTACGCTTATGATTGCCGAGCAAGCGGGCATTCGTGCGATGCTGACACACCCCTTTGATGAAGAAGCTGCAAAGTTCTATACCCGATTCGGATTCATTCATTCACCATTGCGCGAGCAACAGTTACTGTTGCTTTTGAAAGATGCACGACGTTGGCTGATCTAGCCAGGAATTCCAACCCGCTATCGCAAATAGCATAAGCTTTGACCTGAATAATTAACGCATCTTCCGCCACGCAAGCAGAGAAGAACGTGAGGTCTATGATGACTGGCTTGAAAACGAATGCGATGAACCGTAGGGACTTGCTGGACGCCGTACGCGCCGTGCCGAGTGAGAATGATTTCGTATGGAACGGAGAAACCGAGGCCGACCGCCCAGCAACAGCCGCTGAACTGATCGCCGGTGTCACAGCAGCACGCAAGCGCCGCGGTCGACCTGCCGATTCTGGCGTCAAGGAGCAGGTTGCAATCCGAGTCGACAAAGAAGTGCTGACCGCCTTTCGCGCTGCAGGCCCAGGGTGGCAGACGCGCATGAACCCAGCGCTCAAGGATTGGCTTAAGACGCACTCCCTTGTATAAGACATCGTTTCCATTAACCAAACGCAGTTATGGTTAATGCGACATAACTTGACAATTCGCCAGGAAGAACATGCAAGCCATAGAACGCAAGTCACCTATTCATGCCCCCATGACCCAGTTTGCCGTCGCCGATGGGGAACTGCTGGTTGGCGGCATTCCCCTCACCCAGTTGGCTACGCGCGTTGGACAAACACCTTTCTACGCCTACGACCGGCAGTTGCTCACGCAACGCGTAGAACAACTGCGCGCCGCCCTGCCCGCCTCGATCAAGCTG
This sequence comes from Betaproteobacteria bacterium, assembly GCA_020047725.1. Classification (GTDB taxonomy): domain Bacteria; phylum Pseudomonadota; class Gammaproteobacteria; order Burkholderiales; family Rhodocyclaceae; genus Propionivibrio. The sequence continues at coordinate 5,929 of JAIFNM010000183.1, read as the reverse complement.
CACTACGCCATGAAAGCCAACCCGATGCCGGCGCTGGTCTGCCACATGGCGGGGCTGGTTGATGGTATTGACGTAGCCTCGGGCGGCGAACTGAAAATCGCTCTTGACAGCGGAGCCAATCCCCAAGAAATCAGCTTTGCCGGCCCCGGAAAGAGCCGCAAGGAATTGCAGCAAGCCACCGCCGCCGGCATCCTGATCAACATCGAATCCTTCCGCGAAGTCGCCGAACTGGCTGAAATCAGCCGGGAAACCGGAAGCCAGCCGCGTATCGCCGTACGCGTCAATCCCGATTTCGAGCTAAAAAGCTCGGGCATGAAAATGGGCGGCGGCCCCAAGCAGTTCGGCGTCGACGCCGAGCAGGTGCCCGAACTGTTAGCGGAAATCGGCAAGGCCGACCTAGCCTTTGAAGGCTTCCATCTTTTTGCCGGGTCGCAGAACCTCAAAGCCGAAGCGATCATCGAAGCCCAATGCAAGAGTTTCGAACTCGCACTGCGCCTGGCACAATCAGCGCCCTCGCCGATCCGCTTTATCAATCTCGGCGGCGGATTCGGCATCCCCTACTTCCCCGGCGAACAAGCGCTCGACCTGGCGCCCATCGGAGCCAACCTCGACCGCCTCGTCGAACGCGCCAGGCACGAACTCCCGGAAGCCGAACTGGTGATTGAACTCGGTCGCTACCTCGTTGGCGAAGCCGGAATCTACGTTTCACGCGTCGTCGACCGCAAGGAATCGCGAGGGCAAATTTTCCTCGTCGCCGATGGCGGCCTGCACCACCATCTTTCCGCCTCCGGCAACTTCGGACAGGTCATTCGCAAGAACTACCCGGTCGCCATTGGCAACAAAATGGCGAGCGAAGAACGAGAAAGCGTTTCAGTCGTCGGCCCGCTATGCACGCCGCTCGACCTGCTGGCGGACCGCATGGAACTTGCAGCAGCCGACGTCGGCGACCTCGTTGTGATCTACCAGTCAGGAGCCTACGGATTTACAGCGAGTCCTCAGGCTTTTCTCGGCCACCCGGCGTGCATCGAAGTTCTTGTATGAATGCCCAATCTCGTCAGATGTGGCATCCATGCGTTGACTCGTCGCTTAAATCGACGCGAACGTGTTCGTCACCCGACCGGTCTTTATACCGGTCTGATCAACATCAGGAAGAACACTGATATGACCACCTACGTCGACATTGGCGCGGATGATGCCAAGACGCATTTCCCCGAGTATTTAAGAAAAGCTCAGTCGGGTATGGCATTTCGGATTACAAACCGGGGGCAGCATGTGGCGGACCTAGTGCCGCCAGGAACCACTGAAAAACGCAGTAGCGCAAAAGCGGCCGAGCGGATGCGACAGTTTTTTCAACACCAACCCGCAATCGAGAATGTTGACATCAATGCATTGATTGAGGAAGGGCGCGACTGATGCCTTTTGTCCTGGATAACTCCATAGTCATGCGATGGCTATTCAGCAATGGTTCGCAAGATGCCGTCGATTACGCTATCCGCATATTTGAGCAGCTGAATCAAGAAGACCAGATAGCATGTGTCCCAGCGATCTGGTCGCTTGAGGTTGGCAACGTTATCGTTCGAGCGGAAGCCTAGGGCATGCTGAACGAGGCCAGGAGCGCAGAGTTTATTGGCATTCTTCAAGACCTGTCCATCGAAACCGATAATATTCAAATCATGAGCTTGCGTTTCAGACCCAATTTCCACTATCTACAAAGCCTATAGAAATTGCTTATTTTTCGCGCAAATCGAGGCTTTTGGTAAACACATGGACTTTAGAGAAAAAGGCTCGAGCTACTCAACCGCAAGGCTCCTGACGGTCGGCGCTGCGCTTTATCTAATTTTCGTCTTCTACGGCAGTTGGGTTCCGTTGAACTTTACGCCACGGCCTTTGGTTGAGGCGTTCCAAGTGTTTTCAGCATTGCCGTTTCTGGATCAATCCATAGATTCGGCAACAGACTGGGCAACCAATTTTCTCTTGCTTATTCCGCTCACTTTTCTGTTGACACAGCGGTTAGCGCAAAAAAAGCGAGTCTTATCCAGTATTGCGATCCGACTGGCTCTCATGGGGCTTGGCATTGCAACTGCTTTTTCTCTTGAGTTCAGTCAGATCTACTTTCCTCCGCGTACCGTTTCACAAAGAGACGTTCTCGCACTGAGCCTGGGGGCAGTCGTCGGCGTCGCTGCCCAGTCCCGCTGGGGGACAAGAGTCGAGAACTGGCTTGGCATGCTCTGGAAACACGAGAGCCAGCAAGGGCGGTTGATCCGGCTACTTCATGTGTATCTATTGGTACTTTTTGGATTCAGCGTTTTACCCCTCGACCTGACGCTCAACCCGGTCGAGCTCTATCACAAATGGAGCGGAGGCGGGGTTGTGCTCATACCCTTTGGGGGACTCAAAGGGAGCTTTTTTGACCGCCTTTATGAAACAAGCACAGATTTGTTGATTTGGATTCCAGTTGGGTTATTTTTAACTCTAGACCGCAAGACATCACTGTTCAGGGTGGCCATCGTAGGCTGGCTGGCAGGAGCCGCCATCGAAGTGGCACAGTTGTTTGTCTATTCCAGGATGACTGATGTCACCGATATTTTGTTGGCGGGCGCAGGAACGGCCATCGGCGGCGGGTTAGTCAACCGCAGCAGCCACAAATTCGCTCAACTCACCACAATACGGCCAGGTTTCTGGCTTTTGCTCTGGGCTGGCTGGGCGGTGGCGGCACTCTGCTTGTTTTGGTTTCCCTTTAATTTCCGGGCGTCAGGGGTAACCCTTGAAACGGCATGGACAACCTTTACGCGCCAACCCTTTCTCTTGCTTTACCAGGGGAGCGAACTCAATGCAGTTAACGAAATGCTGCGAAAAATCGGGACGTTTTTGCCAGGGGGGGTTCTCTGGAGCTTGGGTGCTGCGAAAATTCAAGCCGAGAAAGATGGCCTCGGTTCAAAGCTGAATGGGGCTTTGGTGAATGGGGCTTTGGTGTTCACTACGTTGGCGTTAGCGGTCGAAGGAGGGCAATTCTTCCTCCCAGGAAAGTATGCCGACCTAACCGACGTATTTCTCACAACAGCCGGCGGTGTGTTAGGCATTATCCTCACTCGTTGGGTACTTTCTGGAGTTACGCCGAGCGACGCGGCAGTCGTTCCTACAAAGCTTCGCAAGGCAACATCGCCACCACAGGGATCAATGCCAACCGCTCGGACTAATCATCTGCTCACTTTCGTCGGATTAACCTTGGTTGTAAGTGTGGTGACAAGGCTACCTTTTGTGCCATACAACGTCCATGAATTAAACGCACCCGGTATTGCCGGCGCATTTTCATCCCTCGGACTGGCAATGGCAGTCTATTGGATCGCCAACGGCCATTTCCTTTTTCTATCCTGGGCTCAGCATGAGCGCCTGATAGCGCTCCCGGCCTGGATTTTTGCACACGGCTTTGTGGCCTGGATAATCATTCGGGTAACGATCCCAATGGAGAGCATTCACGATATTCTTGGTTCCCCAGTACTAAACTGGCCGTGGGAGATTGAGTTGGCTGGCCGTTACCTTGCCCTTCACACAGTGATCGTGCTGCAGGCTACGGGAGCGGCTATTCTCCTATCGTTCATCTATCGCCGTGGCAATTTAGCCAGTCTTGTCGTGTGGCTTGCATTCTCTTTGATACTGGCCTGGCCGTTGCACTGGATCGTCGTTGAGGCCGCGGCGGCGGATAACCTAACCGAACTCATGCGCAACGGAGGTAACTTCATCACCAGCACCATACTCGCGTCCGGTGTGCTCGCATTCTTCATAACAGGTGGTGCCATTTCGGCCGCAATTACCCTCCCGGAGCATCACCGGAAGGCGCTCGTGTGGGCAACTATTGCTACCTTGGTCGCTTTGACCGCCTTTTGGTTCGGCTCCGAGCAAGTCATCCTAAAATACGGCAAAGTATTTTCCGCTTGGCAGTTTCTTCTTAGCACAAGTCGAGAAAGCTACGCGAATGACTCTGAGCTACTCATACGACTCCTTGCCGCATATGCCCTTATGGCAAGCGTACTTGGTTTGATTCAAGCATCTCATATCAAGGTTTTCAGCCAGAATTCGCGCCATTGATACGAAGAAGTCCCGACCTGGTGAGCGCGAATGATAGTGACCAGAATTTTCTTTTTGCATAACAAGATGAGCACGGTACACTCTGGAATGCTGTATTTCTGGCGTTAGCGTGCATTTACAACAATATTGGCCCCATTCATGACGAAGAACACAGATGATCTAATACTCGGCAAACCTCGATTCAATGATTCGAGGCTGAGCCAAACCGCGATGAGTGAGGGGTTTTGTGCTGCCTGGAGGCAGGCCTTTCTGCTTTTCGGCACCAAGGCGCCAGAAGCAGTTTCCGGTGATTTCGCCATTGCATTACGTGAAGAGGGCAAGACTTTTCTTGCCATCGACCGCTTTGCCATACGCACGCTCTGCTACCGCCAAGTTGGTGATCAACTCCACTTCGCCGAACGAGCCGACGAACTCGCCGATTCAACGACAGAGATCGACCCACAAGCCATCTTTGACTACCTGTACTCCCACGCAATCCCGTCTCCTCGAACAATCTTCAAAGGCATCTACAGGGTGCCTCCAGCGCACTACGTTTTATTCGAAAACGGTCGCCTGACCGTAACGTCCTACTGGATACCGCAGTTCGAAGAAAACAAGCATCAATCCTTTGAAAAACTCCGTGATGAATTCCGGCACCTCCTGCAGCAGGCAACAGCCCGCCAACTGGACGATGGAAAAGCCGGCTGTTTCCTGAGCGGCGGAACCGACAGTTCCACCGTAGCCGGGATGATCGGCCTGGTGCGCGGGACACCGGCAGCGACGTATTCGATCGGTTTCGAGGCAGAAGGGTACGACGAAATGGCCTTCGCCCATATCGCGGTAAGCCAGTTCAAGACCGAACACCACGAGTATTACGTCACACCGAATGACCTCGTACGCAGCATCCCGATGGTCGCCACGCACTACGACCAGCCGTTCGGAAACTCCTCCGCCCTGCCCGCCTATTACTGCGCCAAAATGGCCAAGGATAACGGGATTACCCGAATCCTGGCCGGCGATGGTGGCGACGAACTGTTTGGTGGCAACTCCCGTTACGCCAAGAGCCGCGTATTCGACTGGTATCAGCATGTCCCTGGCCTGGTCCGCACGGGACTCATGGAGCCCGTCCTGGGAAGCGCGATGGCTGGCAAATTTCCCTTGTTCCGTAAAGGAGCCAGTTACGTCGAGCAGGCCTGCGTCCCCATGCCTGATCGTTTGCAAATGTACAACCTGATCATCCGATTGGGTCTTGATCAGGCACTAACCGGGGAATTCCTCTCCCGCGTCGATACAACCGCACCGTTGCGACAACAGCAAGCCATATGGGCAAGCGCACAAGCCAAGAACAATACCAATCGCGAACTGGCGTACGACTGGCGCTATACGCTTGCGGAAAGCGACCTGCCCAAGGTATGCGGCACTACACGCCTCGCTGATCTGGAGGTGGGTTTCCCGATGCTAGACGACGACCTTCTGGCCTTTTCCCTGCAACTGCCCGTCGACTACAAACTCAAGAACCTGAAACTCCGATGGTTCTTCAAGGAAGCGCTGCGCGGCTTTCTACCAGACGAAATCCTCACCAAGAAGAAGCAAGGCTTCGGACTGCCTTTCGGAGTCTGGGTTACCCGGGACGAAGCGTTGCGCAAAATGGCGTCCGAATCGGTTCGTGGCCTCGTTGACCGCGGCATTCTGCGCGCCGACTTTGTTGAAGCGCTTCTGACTAAACACCTTTACGAGCATCCCGGCTATTTTGGCGAGATGATCTGGATTTCCATGATGCTTGAACAGTGGTTACGCGGACACTCGTCAGGTTTCTCGATGCGTAGCTAAGCCAAAGGATTGCTGCAAATTTGACCGCATTAAT
>JAIFNM010000032.1 GCA_020047725.1 Betaproteobacteria bacterium | reverse complement strand
AAACCCTCTTCGAAGGCGGCAGCAAAGAGCGAAATGTGCCGCCTGCCGGCGTAGGTGCCGAGCGCTTCAAGCGTTGCCCCGCCGACGCCGCGTTTGGGCGTCGTGACGGCGCGGATGAAAGCCGGATCGTCGTCCTGGTTGGCCAGCAGGCGCAGGTAGGCGGTGATGTCCTTGATTTCGGCCTTGTCGAAAAACGACTGCCCACCGGAGAGCAGGTAGGGCACCTTCTGGTCGCGCAGGTGTTGCTCCAGCGCGCGCGCCTGGAAATTGCCGCGATAGAGGATGGCGTAGTCGCGAAACTCGCCGCGATGCTCGAACTTGTGCGCTTGCAGCTTCATTACCACCGACTCGGCTTCCTTCTCGTTATCCTTGCACACGGTAACGGTGATCGGGTCGCCATGACCGAGGTCGGACCACAGTTTCTTGTCGAACAGTTTCTCGTTGTGCGAAATCAGCGCGTTGGCAGCCTTCAGGATGCGCACCGTCGAGCGGTAGTTCTGTTCGAGCTTGATCAGCTTGAGGTTCGGATAATCGCGTGGCAGACCACGCAGATTCTCGACATCGGCGCCGCGCCAGCCGTAGATTGCCTGATCGTCATCGCCCACCGCGGTGAACGCGGCGCGCGGCCCGGCCAGCTGTTTGAGCAGCGTGTACTGGCAGGCGTTGGTGTCCTGGTATTCATCGACCAGCAGGTAGCGCAGGCGGTTCTGCCACTTGCCTAGCACTTCTGGATGATTCTCGAATAGCTCGACCGGCAGCGAGATCAGATCGTCGAAATCGACCGCCTGATAGGCTTTCAATGTCGCCGAGTAACTGGCAAAGGCGAGTGCGGCGAGCTTCTCGGTTTCATCCTGCGCATTCTTCAAGGCCTGATCGGGTGAGGTCAGAGCATTCTTCCAGTTGGAGATCACGCTTTGCAGCTTGCGAATGGTGGCCTTGTCGACGCTGCCGGCGAGTTCTGAGACGATGCCAAAACAGTCGGTCGAATCGAAGATCGAGAACTTCGGCTTGTAGCCCAGTGCCTTGGCCTCCTCGCGCAGGATGCGTACGCCGAGCGAGTGGAAGGTCGAGATCGTCAGGCCTTTGGTTGGGCGGTCCTTGAGCAGCGTGCCGACGCGTTCCTGCATCTCCTTCGCCGCCTTGTTGGTGAAAGTAATGGCCGCGATGTTGGACGGGTTGAAGCCGCACTCCTCAATCAGGTAGGCAATTTTCTGCGTGATTACACGCGTCTTGCCCGATCCGGCGCCGGCGAGAACCAGTAGTGGGCCGTCGAGATAGCGAATGGCTTCGCGTTGAGGGGGGTTCAGTAGGGAGGACATCAATCAGGGAAAAGCAATAACCGCAACGAGCAACTTGCTGCGGTTGATAAATCAAAAATACTGGATGGCAAGCAAGGCCAGCAACAGTACGGCGATAAGTGCCAGCAGGCCGTTCTGACGGCGTTGCGTGGCGGCCAATCCAGCCAGGAGGGGGGCAAGGTCAGTCGGGGCCTCGCGACTCAACGCCGTGTGCACCAGGCGTGGCAGTTGCGGCAGCGTGCGCGCCCAGTTCGGTGCTTCCTGCTTCAAGCCGCGAAACAGCCCGCGCCAGCCAAGTTGCTCGCTCATCCAGCGTTCGAGGAAAGGCTTGGCTGTTGTCCACAGGTCGAGATTGGGATCGAGCTGACGCCCCAGTCCCTCGACATTGAGCAGGGTCTTTTGCAGCATTACGAGCTGTGGCTGGATCTCGACATTGAAGCGACGCGAGATCTGGAACAGGCGTAACAGCACGCGACCAAAGGAGATTTCATGCAGCGGCCGGTCGAAGATGGGTTCGCAAACCGAGCGAATGGCCGCTTCGAACTCGTCTACACGTGTATTGGCCGGTGCCCAGCCCGCCTCGATGTGCGCTATTGCCACGCGTCGGTAGTCGCGCTGGAAGAAGGCCAGGAAGTTCTGTGCCAGATAATTCTTGTCGACATCGGTCAGCGTGCCGACGATGCCAAAGTCGAGGGCAATGTATTTGCCGTGGTTTGCCTCGTCGGTGGCGACAAAAATATTGCCGGGGTGCATGTCGGCATGAAAGAAACCATCGCGGAAAACCTGCGTAAAGAATATCTCGACGCCGGCGCGCGACAATGCCGAAAGATCTATGCCTGCGGCAACGAGCGCGTCGTTTTGGCTGATCGGGATGCCGCGCATGCGCTCCATGACCATTACCGTCGTGGTGCACTGGTCCCAATGAACGCCAGGGACAAGCAGCAGTTTCGAGTCGGCAAAATTACGCCGCAGTTGCGAGCAGTTGCTCGCCTCCCGCATCAGGTCAAGTTCGTCGTGCAAATACTTGGAGAACTCGGCGACGACCTCATGAGGCTTCAGGCGTTTGCCGTCAGACCAGATTTTTTCCAGCAAACCGGCCATCGTGTCGAGCAGGGCCAGATCGTGGTCGATTACGCCGTGCATATTCGGGCGCAGTATCTTGACCGCGACCTCGTGTCCACCATCGTCATCGCGCAGTTTCGCAAAGTGCACTTGGGCAACCGAGGCGCTGGCGACCGGTACCGGGTCAAACTCGGCAAATACCTCGCTGGCCGGTCGGCCATAAGCTTCTGCGATCTGCTTTAGCGCCAGCTCGGGCGAAAATGGCGGGACGCGATCCTGCAACTTGGCCAGTTCGTCGGCGATGTCGAGCGGCAGCAGGTCGCGCCGCGTCGACAGCATCTGCCCGAACTTGACAAAAATCGGCCCAAGCGCTTCCAGCGCCAAGCGCAAGCGCACCGCACGCGGGGTGTCAAAGCGCCGCCAGAAATGGAGGTTGCGCGACAGCGCCGCCAGGCGGCCACTCGGTTCGTGTTCGAGAATGATCTCGTCAATGCCGAAACGGCTGACAACGCTGAGAATTTTGGCGAGACGGAAAAGACGCATGGCGTGTTTGAGTTGCAAGCGGGGATAACAAAACCGGGAGTTTATCTCGAATCGGAGTTTTCACCGTATTCAAATGCCGAACGAGAGGTATGGGCAACACAATAGGGTTCGCGAATGGGTACAGTTGTCAGATCAATGAGGCACGTAGAGGCAAGCCGCGATCCCGGTGGCGATGGCGTCGGCCATGCGCGACTGACGTTCGGGATCGCGTAAAACCAGTTCCTCGGCGCGGTGCTTGATCACCCCCGCCTCGAACAGTACGGCCGGCAGGGGCGTCCGGTAGAGCACGATCAGCTTGTCGTAGTAATGGACCGAATTTTCGGCGTCGGCATATGGGCGAGGGCGACCGGAAAGTGCGTCGGCATGGTGCGTGGCGCCGACAAAGCCCAGGCGGCGCAGGCGTGCGCCGATGGCTGACGCACAGCGCAGGCTGGTCGCCAGGTCCGGGTTGTCGTGCGAAACGAACAGGGCGAAACCAGCATGGCGATCGCTATAGGTTTGCGCCGATCCATTCCAGTCCCAGTCTTCGAGCAGTTCAGCCGGTACCGAGTCGTGATGGATGGAAATGAAGAAGTCGGCGCCCGCGGCCTGTTGCGGACGCGCGTCCAGGCTATCAATGCGGCCGTCGAAGTTGATGGGCTGCACGCCCAGTCCGCGCTCGGCAAGGGCGGAGGAGACGCTGACCGCCAAAACACGGTTGAAATCGAACTCCTTGCCGCCGCGTGCGCTGACGGCACCCGAAGCCGCCAGCGTGTGACCGACATCGACGGCGACCTCACTCGCGAACGCGGTGGAACTGATAATGCCAACTAGCGCCAGGGTGGCTAATTTCAGCATGGAAAAGAAGTTGCGCTGGAGGCTGGAATCAAAAATCCTTGTCGGCTTCCCAGAGAATGAAACCGCCTTCCTTTTGCGTCCATTCCATCAGATGGATCAGCGGGGTGGCGCGCTGCCCCAGATGAACCGCGACCCGACCGGACTGGTGCCCCTCGTCGGTCTGCTCCTCGTCTTCGTCGACGCCTTCCAGTCGTGCCTTGTGTTCGGCTTCATGCAAGGCCTTCTTTTCCTCTTCGACGGCATGATGCAGCCGGGCGATGGCTTCCGGCAACTGCTCCTTGATGAACACGCCACGCGCTGTGCACTCCTTGCCGATGATCTCGAACAGTTGGCGCGCATGCTCGGCGAACATGATCATTTCGCCGGAAGTGCTTGAATTCAATCTGACCAACATGATGCTCTCCAAACGTGCGTCCAACGACACCGGCCTGGAACACCCGTAAACAAACGATTTTCAAACAGAAGGCCTGAAGACCCGCATCCTGACTTGCTCTCCAGGCCATGCCTGCTGGAACCTCCTTTTTATGCGGCTTTCAGGCTGACGAGTTGATTCTACACCCGTCGACAAAGCCACTGGCAATATCTACTAATCACTAAGTAAATTGGTAGACTTTGACAGCTCACGCGCCTACACTAATTTCTACCAGATCCATTACAGATTAGTACACTTATGCACATTCCGCTAACACCACCCGAAGTCACGGCCATCATGGCCGGCCTCGCACCGGATCAATTGCTGGCGCTGTTCGGGCAGGGAGGGGCGCCATCGCCGCTGGTCAATGGCACCTATCTGCATTGGGATGAGCTGCGCCATCGCGCCCCACCGGACGGTCTGACGCACGAGCAATGGTGGGTGCGCATCAAACTGGCGCGCCTGAGCCAGTACAAGCAACTGCCCTTGCTCGGCAAGGCCGGGCAGCCGTTCGTCATCAGTGTTCCCGAAAACGCCCAGATCGAGCTGCACCACATTGACCGCGATGCCGCCGGACAGATCGCTGCTGCCGGACCGATGCACGGCGAGCACCGGGATCGCTACCTGATCCATTCGTTGATCGAAGAAGCGATCACTTCAAGCCAGCTTGAAGGTGCGTCGACGACGCGGCGCGTCGCCGAGCAGATGCTGCGTGAAGGACGCAAGCCGCGCGACACCAGCGAGAAGATGATCTTCAACAATTTCAAGGCCATGGCGCTGATCCGCGACATCCGCGAGGAGGCGATCAGCCCGGAACGTATTCTGGAAATCCACCGCATCGTCACCGAAGGCACGCTGGAGAACCCAGCGGAGGCGGGCCGTCTGCGTCAGGATGACGAAATCTCCGTGCGCGACCGGCAGGACAACAGCCTGCTGCACCAGCCGCCGACGTGGCAAGAACTTCCGGAGCGACTTGAACGCCTTTGCGCTTTCGCCAATCAGCCGGAAAGTTCCGCGCCCTACGTTCATCCGGTGCTACGGGCCATCCTCCTGCATTTCATGATGGGCTACGACCATCCATTCGCCGATGGTAACGGGCGGACGGCGCGGGCGCTGTTCTACTGGGCCATGGCGCGCAGCGGTTACTGGCTGATGGAGTTCGTCTCGATCTCGCACTTCCTGCGTCAGGCGCCGAACCAGTACGTTCGCGCCTACCTGCACACCGAAAGCGACGACAACGACACGACCTATTTCGCCATCCATCAGCTCACCACCCTGCGCAAGGCAATTGCCGCGCTGCATGATTACCTGAACCGGAAGACCACCGAACAGACGCAGACAGAGCGCCTGATGGTGCAATCCGTCGAACTGCGTTCGCGCCTGAACCATCGCCAGATGACCCTGCTGACACACGCCCTGCGCCACCCTGGCGAGGAATACCGCATCGACAGCCACCAGCGCACGCACGGCGTGGTTTACCAGACTGCCCGCAGCGACTTGCTGGCGCTGGAATCGCTCAATCTTCTGGTCAAGGCCAAGGCCGGAAACGCCTACCTGTTCATCGCTCCGACCGATTTGCGGGGGAAAATCGAGCGACTGGCGGCCACGTCGGAGCTGTTAACGGAATAGCAGGCAAGGCAGTAAAAACGGGTCCTGCAGTCAGCAAGATTCACGATGAATCGAAGTGAATCATGAGGCCTGATCGAGTTTCAATGCGGGTCTGTAAACTCGGTTCCAGAGAGAGCCATTTACAGGAGTCGTCAAAAATCGGAAAATGGCGGCCTTGATGGTATCTCCCCTTCTCTCCTCAAGTCTGATGCCTGCTGGCCTTCATCACCTGCGGCCATGAGCACAGCGTCGCCAACATGACCGGGCTTTCCATCGGCGTGATGGGCGGCGACGACCCGACCGGCAACCTCGCTGAGGATGAGCGGACGAAAAATCACAGGCAAGGTTGCCCGAGAGAGCAACCGCTAACCACCACATTGCGGCACATCGCGCATCGAACAAAATTAAAGTTTCAAGTGAAAGAGGTAAGTAAAAATGGCCAAGGCAACTAAAGCGGCTGAAAAAGCCAAGGTAACACCCGCGCCAGAAGCGGAATCTGTTTCCACCACTGCTCAGGTTCGCGAAAGCGCCTGGGAGGGCTTCGAGAAAGGCCCGTGGATGAAGGAAGTCAATGTTCGCGACTTTATTCACCGCAACTACACCCTGTATTCGGGCGACAGCTCCTTCCTCGCTCCGGCCACCGAACGCACGCAAGTCCTCTGGAAGCAGGTTCTCGACCTGTACAAGGTCGAAATCGACAAGGGCGGCGTGATCGATGCGGATACGCATGTCGTCAGCAACATCGCGACGCACCCGGCGGGCTACATCGACCGTAGCCTTGAAAAGATCGTCGGTCTGCAGACCGAAAAGCCCCTGAAGCGCGCACTGATGCCTTTCGGCGGCATCCGCATGGCCGCTCATGCGCTTGAATCCTACGGTTACAAGATCGATCCCGAAATTGATCGCGTCTTCAGTGAATACCGCCGCACCCACAATCAGGGCGTGTTCGATGCCTATACCGAGGACATGCTGCGTACGCGCAGTTCGGGGATCATCACCGGCTTGCCGGACGCTTACGGCCGTGGCCGCATCATCGGCGACTATCGCCGCGTCGCCCTTTATGGCCTTGACTTCCTCGTCGCCGACAAGAAAGCACAAAAACGCGAGCTGCGCCTGGACGTCATCAAGGAAGAGACGATCCGTCTGCGCGAAGAGCTGTCACGTCAAATCACCGCCCTCGGCGAGCTGAAGGAAATGGCGCTGACCTACGGTTTCGATATTTCGAAGCCGGCCACCAATGCGCAAGAAGCCATCCAATGGACCTACTTTGGCTACCTCGCGGCGATCAAGGAGCAGAACGGTGCCGCCATGTCGATTGGCCGCATCGCTACCTTCCTCGACATCTATATTGAACGCGACATCAAGGAAGGGCGACTCAACGAAGTTGAAGCCCAGGAATTGATCGACGATCTGATCATCAAGCTGCGCATGGTTCGCTTCCTGCGTCCGCCGGAATACAACGAACTGTTCTCCGGCGACCCCGTGTGGGTCACTGAGGCGCTTGGCGGCGTTGGTGTCGACGGTCGTCCGCTGGTGACCAAGAACTGCTTCCGCGTCCTGCATACGCTGACCAACCTCGGCCCGGCCCCCGAGCCGAACCTGACGGTTCTCTGGTCGCACCTGCTGCCGCAGGGATTCAAGGATTACTGCGCCGAGCAGTCGATCGCCACCAGTGCCATCCAGTACGAGAATGACGATCTGATGCGTCCGTACTGGGGCGACGACTACTCCATCGCCTGCTGCGTTTCCGCCATGCGCACCGGCAAGCAGATGCAGTTCTTCGGTGCCCGGGTCAACATGGCCAAGGCGCTGCTGTACGCAATCAACGGTGGCCGCGACGAGAAGACCGGTCAGCAAGTAGCCACGCCCTTCGCGCCGATTACCACCAACGTGCTTGATTACGATGAAGTGGTGGCCCGACTCGAGATCATGCTCGACTGGCTGGCTGGAACCTACGTCAACGCGCTGAACGTCATTCACTACATGCACGACCGCTACGCCTACGAGCGTATCGAGATGGCCCTGCACGACATGCACATCCTGCGCACGATGGCGTGCGGCATTGCCGGCCTGTCGGTGGTTGCCGACTCGCTGTCGGCCATCAAGTACGCCAAGGTCCATGTCATCCGTGACGAAAACGGCCTCGCCGTCGATTACCGGACGACCGGCAAATATCCGGCCTTCGGCAACGACGACGACCGCGTCGACGATATAGCGACCGGTCTGGTCAAGAACTTCATGGAGAAATTGCGCCAGCATCCGACCTATCGCGATGCGATGCACACTCAGTCCGTGCTGACCATTACCTCCAACGTCGTGTATGGCCAGAAGACGGGCAGCACGCCCGACGGTCGCAAGGCCGGCCAGCCGTTCGCACCGGGCGCCAA
>JAIFNM010000070.1 GCA_020047725.1 Betaproteobacteria bacterium | reverse complement strand
TTCCGGCTGGCGATTGCCAGCGCCAATGCGCCGGACGTGACGGCTCAGATCTCGGCGGTACTGGCCGGCGAGGGGTTGTCGGTTTGTAGCATGCTGAATAAGTCGAGGGGCGAACTGGCTATCACGCTGGTCGATGTGGGAAGCGCTGTGGCACAGAAAGCCATTGATCAGTTGGCCACCATCGGCGGCGTGGTGCGTGTGCGGTATTTGCCGGTCTAGCACCTTGCCCCCATTCCCCCTTTTTAGGAGATTTCCGTGTTTTCTGCCCCATCCTTGATCCGCCCCTTCCCGGCACTGCGCCCGCGCTCTGAGCACGCCGCTGATGTCGCAGCACCACCCTACGACGTTCTTTCCAGCGACGAAGCCCGCGTGCGTGCTGTCGGCAAGCCGCATTCATTCCTGCACATTTCCAAGGCTGAAATTGACCTGCCGCCGGAGGTCGACCACTACGCGCCCGAGGTCTACGCCAAATCCGCGGAGAACCTCAGGAAGCTCATCGCCGACGGCATCCTGATCCGCGATGCCAAGCCCTGCTACTACGCTTACCGTCTGGTAATGGGCTCGCATACACAAACCGGCCTGATCGCTGCGGCCTCGGTCGCCCACTACGACACTAACCGCATCCGCAAGCACGAGTTCACCCGGCCGGACAAGGAAGACGACCGCGTCCGCCAGGTCGAGACGCTCAACGCGCAGACCGGCCCGGTGCTGCTCGCGCATCCAGACAGCGACGAAGCCGAACGCCTGGTGGCTAGCGCCACCGCCGGCACGCCGATTGCCGACCTCACCGCTGACGACGGCATCAAGCACACGGTCTGGCTGATCGACGACGAAGCCACGATCGCGAAAATCACCCGCGTGATCGACGCCATGCCGGCGCTCTACATCGCTGATGGTCACCACCGTTCGGCCGCCGCCTCGCGCGTCGCCGCGGCGCGGCGCGGGAAAGGTCTGCCGGAGTCGGCTGAATCCTTCCTCGCCGTGATCTTCCCGGCCCGGCAGATGCGCATCTTCGACTACAACCGCGTGGTGCGCGATCTCAACGGCCACAGCGTCGAGAATTTCCTGAAGGCTGTCGCCGAGCGCTGCACGGTCACACCGAGCGACGGGCGCGCTGCACCGCAAGTCACCGGCCAGTTCGGTCTGTATCTCGACAAACGCTGGTATCAACTGGCGATCAAGCCAGAGCTCGTGCCCACGCACGACCCGGTGCGTTGCCTCGACGTTTCGGTCCTCTCCGAGCAGATCCTCGGTCCGCTACTGGGGATCGCCGATCTGCGCCGTGACACGCGCATCGATTTCGTCGGCGGCATCCGAGGGCTTGGCGAACTGGAGAAGCGTGTCGATAGTGGCGAAATGGCTGTGGCCTTCGCCATGTATCCAACGCAGCTCAGCGAACTGATGTCGGTCGCCGACGCCGGTGAGGTCATGCCGCCGAAGTCGACCTGGTTCGAGCCCAAGCTCGCCGACGGGCTGGCATCGCACGTGCTGGACTGAGTCAATTGATGGCCGGCGCCCTTCGATCACGGGTGCCGGAGCGGCATGGTTCGCCTGCGGCCTGAAGACCCGCATGGGTATTGGATTGCAGAGGATAGGCCTCGGAGATCCTCATGGATATTGGCTTGCAGAGCCTCCGTTCTGAGATCCTCGTCGTTATTGGCTTGCGCGCATCACTTTCGCTGGGGCAGCGATAGTTCAGGCGCTGTGCGATCATGTCGCCATCGAAACACGGAAGCACGATCCAACATGCTCAACTGGATAAAGAGACGGCTGTTCAAGCGCAGGATTCCGCCGGAAATCGCGCTGGCCAAAAAGCTCATCCGTGCCATCGATAACGGCGGTATTCCTCTTTATCCGGGCAGGGTTAACGCCATCGCGCGCAATCTCGGCCTTGAGGTGTCCACGCGCGCTCCGGTGGAGCAAACCATCGAACGGATTCGAGCCTGTCTGGAACGCGTCTAGATCAAGGCTCAGTAGCCGGCTAACCGATCAACCCGGCCAGTAACAGGCCGTCCATCGGCAAGGGCGCGCAGGTTGGCGGCGATCTGCGCGACGGCTTCTTCCGGGATGGTGTTCGCGGCGACGTGCGGGGTGATGAGTACGCGCGGATGTGTCCACAGCGGGTGATCTTCAGCGAGCGGCTCTTCGGCAAAAACGTCGAGCAGCGCAAAACGCAGCTGGCCCTGATCCAGATGCTTGAGCAGCGCGCTCTGATCAATCAGTGAGCCGCGCCCGGCGTTGATGATGGCGGCGTCCGCTGGCAGCCATCCGAGGCGTTCGGCGTTAAGCAGGTGACGGGTTTCCTGCGTTGCCGGCAAAATGCAGAACAGGACGTCCGTTTCCGGCAGCAGTTTGCGCAGCGCGGCGTCGCCGTGGGTGCAAGCAATCTGTTCGATCTGTCGCGGCTGGCGGCTCCAGCCGTTGACCTGGTACCCCAGTGTGGCCAGCGTTTGACCGACGTGCGTTCCGAGCTGCCCCAGGCCCAGGATCGTCACCCGGATATTGCCCGCCAGGCGTGTTGCCTGCGGGAGCCAGCGACTGGCTCGTTGCTGGCGCTGATAGACATCCATCTGGCGCTGGTAATGCAGTACGCCGTACAGGCAGTATTCAGCCATCTGCTGCGCCATCCCGGCGTCAGTGAGCCGGATGATGGTCGCCTGCTCGGGAATGTCATCCCTGCGCAGGAGTTTGTCGACGCCGGCACCCAGGGCAAAGATGACTTGAAGGTTTGGAAAGCGGCTGAAGAAACCGGCCGGAGGCATCCAGACAGCCGTATGCGTGACGGCGCTGGCCTCCACATCCTGCGGCCAGCAGGCGATCGGAAGATCAGGCAATGCCTCCCGGAACAGGCGGCCGTACAGTTCCTGCTGATCCGGTGAATAGAGATAAAGCATGCATCCTCCTGGTCGTTGGCGGTGCGCCAGCCCGGATTATCCCAAAAACCTCCGTTGAAATGCGGCGAACCCTTCAACCGCATCGCCGTACTCCGATAAACGATCTGTTGATAAACATAATGTAAATCGATATAATGAAAGAATTAGAATTCGGTAATGTAGCAATGCAATGGAATTTCCTTCATGTCGCTGAACATTGAGTCGATGCGTACAGCCGCCAGCGAGGCGACGGCCGTGCTGGGCGTGCTGGCCAATGAAAATCGCCTGCTGTTGCTCTGTCAACTGAGCAAGGGCGAAAAGTGCGTCAGCGAGTTGGAAGAGTTGCTTGATCTCCATCAGCCGACCTTGTCCCAGCAACTGGGCGTGTTGCGTTCGGAAGGCTTGGTCGAAACACGTCGCGACGGAAAGCGGATCTTCTACTCGATCACCGATACCCGCGTACTGACATTGCTCAACATGCTCTACGAACTTTATTGCCCCGGAAAGAGTACCGACGCATGAGTATCGACTGGATTAATTTCACCCCCTTCAGCGCCCTGGCCGGCGGCGTGTTGATTGGCTTGTCGGCCGCACTGTTCCTTCTTTTCGAGGGGCGAATCGCCGGTATCAGCGGCATTGTCGGCGGCTTGTTTCAAACCCGTCAGCCGGGAAATTTCGCCTGGCGGATTGCCTTCGTCGCAGGCCTCATTCTCTCACCGTGGCTCTATCTGGCCTTTTCTCAGTTACCCGCAGTTCAGGTCGATGCGAGTTGGGGAACGCTGGCCGTCGCCGGAGTGCTGGTTGGCTTCGGGACCCGCTTTGGCTCGGGGTGTACCAGTGGGCATGGCGTTTGCGGGCTTTCACGGCTGTCCGTCCGCTCGCTTGTCGCCACGCTGACCTTCATGGCGGCGGGTTTCCTGACCGTTTTCGTCGTTCGCCATCTGCTTGCCTAGAGACTTTTCATGAGCATCCTTTTCTCACTCCTTGTTGGTCTGGTTTTCGGTACTGGCCTGATCATCGCCGGCATGGCCGATCCCTCGAAAGTGCTCGGCTTCCTTGATTTGGCGGGAAACTGGGATCCCTCGCTCGCGCTGGTCATGGCGGGCGCGATTGCAATCGGCCTCGTTACCTACCGGCTTGCCGGGCGGCGGACGGTTTCCTTGATGGGGAAGCCCATGAATGTGCCGGTGGTCGAAAACGTCGACCGCAGGCTAGTCATTGGCAGCGGGCTTTTTGGCATCGGCTGGGGTCTGGCCGGGATTTGCCCCGGACCGAGCTTCGTCTTGCTGGGTATAGGTTCCGCCAAGGGCCTCGTTTTCGTCGTGGCCATGCTCGCCGGCATGGTCCTGTTTGAGCTTTACCAACGTTTTGATCGCACCTGATCAAGTCATAACCACCATCATCCCCACCAGGAGAATCGACCATGTATTCCGTATCCGTAAGCAGTTCGCCCGTGATCAAAGTGACCAGCGCCAAGCATGAAGTCAGCTATGCCGTTGATGGCTCGCTGATGAACCCGCTGGAGGCGTTCTACGCCACGCTGGCCGGCTGTGCCGCCGTGTTTGCCAAGAAGGCCTGCAAGGAGCTGGGTGTTTCGCCCGACGGCATCGAGATCAGTTGCCGTCCCTTCGCCGGAGCCGGCGGTCCGATGACGCTGGCCAAGTTCAAGACGGAAGTGAAGTTTCCCGAGCAGTTTTCGGCAGAGCAGAAAGCCACGGTTCTGGACGCCATCACGCATTGCGCGGTGAAAAAGATCGTGGATAGCGGCTCGGAGATCAGCTTCACCGTCGTCGAAGCCTGAGCGCGGGCGCTTTCTTCGAGGCCTGCCCTGCAGGCCACTGTTTACGGGCATCTTCAGGTTGATGCCTTGTAGATTTCCTAGCCATGCGGCTTGCGAGGCCGTAAGCAAAAAAGCCCCCGGTTTCCCGCAAGCCACTCTAAAAACTTGTTGAAAGATTGGAGAAGGTAACGGGCTAGGAATCTATCCCAAGACGTAAAACAAGAAGACTTCATAGTTGACTCTATGGAGTCTTTTTCATTGATACACTATATGAATCATCAACCAAACATAAATCAATCAAAATGGACGAACTAGAACAGATACAAAAACAGATTGCAGAGTTGACCAAGAAGGCAGAAGAGATTGCACTGGCTAAAAGGTTGCCTGTTCTTGAAGATGTGAAGAACAAGATTAAGTTGTATGGCTTTACGGCTAAAGAGTTGGGCTTGGTTGAAGTTGTTGTGTCTCAACCACTAGCAGAGAAGTTCAAGAAGCCTGTTGCTATCAAGTATCGTCATAATGAAAACACTTGGACTGGTAGAGGTATGAAACCTAAATGGGTGGTTAAATTTATTGAAGATGGTGGAAAACTGGAAGAATTGCTTGTGTAAGTGAAATCACAATCTAACTGCTGGCTAATGCCCTATAAGTTGCTTTATAGGGCATTTCTTATTGTGGGATGTGGTTGGTCTTGGCAATTGATAGGAAGAAGTCCGACTGGAGACAATCGGGCTTTTATCTCAGTGTATTTTAAATTTCTTTTCTGAAATTTTTTTTATTGTTTTTTCTAATGCTGGTCTGTGTGAATCAAATAAAGTGTTATTTATAAATTCATTTAGTTCATTTAATTGAATACCGAACCTTAAACTCTTCGTGTATTCACTATCAAAATCTTTCTTGATTAGGAAACTTGTTTTTTCTATAAATTGCCAAATTGCTTTATTTGTAGCACTGTAACAGGCAGAGTTTTTTGAAACATTGTAACTACTCACACTTGAATAATATCGTCTTTTCGCATCATCAACTGGAACTCCAGATATAACACACCTCAAAATTCCAGCATAATTACTTAAGAACTTACTGGCATTGTAGGTTGTGTTTGAAAGTTGTTCTGCAATTGTTGCAATTAATTCCAGGTTTTGTTTGGTAACTTGAAATACATTTTTCTGAGAGTTTTTCAAAACAACAGGCAAGTCTTTAACAACATGTGCTTTTTCAATAAACTTATTATAAGAAGCAACTGATTCTAGATATTCTGTAACTCGCCCCAAAGAATCAATAGCAACAGAACCGTACTCATTTCCATTCATTTTATCTTTTAATGTTTCAAGTTCTTTGTATAGCGGAAGTATTATATTGTTGTATTGCTCTTGGTCTAGTTTTTGTTTAAAGCCACGGCCGAATGATAATACTATATTTTGTATATCATTAATATAAGTAAAAGCAAATGTCTTGCCACTTTCATCTAGTGAGAA
This sequence comes from Betaproteobacteria bacterium, assembly GCA_020047725.1. Taxonomy (GTDB): domain Bacteria; phylum Pseudomonadota; class Gammaproteobacteria; order Burkholderiales; family Rhodocyclaceae; genus Propionivibrio. The sequence continues at coordinate 2,050 of JAIFNM010000070.1, read as the reverse complement.
GTTGCTGTTGTTTATTATTTTAGTAACATTTGTTATTTTATTGGCTACATAAGTAAGGTGTTCCAATTTATTGTTGTCTTTTTTAAAAGACTCTTGCCAAAGATGGATTCCTAAAGTATCGCATCCTGAAATAAACGGATTAAATAAAGGAATTTTTGCTGTCCCATCAACACTTGGACTGTTTGCATATATGCTGAAAAAAATTAATTGAGCCAATTCATTTTTTTCATCTTTGGTTATTTTAGGAAACATCTTTAAAAATGAAACTCCTACTTCCTGTGTCTTTTTCTCGTTATCGGCAACAAATCTTCCTGCCATAAAATAAAATGGCTCTATTTTATATCCATAGTATTTATTTATTTCACCGTCTATCATTTTTGTTTTAACTAATTCCTCTAAAACCTGGTATATCTGATAATAACTAAATTTCTGAGATTCAGTAGTTTGAGAAGAAAGCGATAATCCAAAGACAATTCGTTTTTCTTTGTGATTTATGAAGCAGTGGTCAAACCTATTTTTGGGTCTAGTGCCATCTTTTATGCCTAATAACTCATTTACATCACAAGTTATATTCTTTGTTGTCCCATCTGTTGTGTAAGTAAAACTTACAGTCACATCAGATTCATTTATTTTATTCTTTATGAAAACAGCAAAGTCTTGATTTTTGTTTTTATTGTATTCCTGCAAATGATGCTCACACAAGCCAGAGAGAGCATATCCAATAACACTACCAACCCTTTCGGCTCTTAATGACTTAACACAATCTTTTGCTATTTTCACTCCAAATAATGAGCCGAAAATATCAACCAATTCATCATCTGTAAAATCCTCAAATGTTTCTTTAGAATTAATTAAGTCAAATCCTTTTCTTGATTTAATAAAATCAGTAACTGCATCAATTGTTCCTTGCGAGTCGCTTTTTATTAACTTAACCAACTCATCGAATTTGTCTTCTTGCTCTTTACCAATGCGAAGAAAGTGAATTGCTCTAATTTCTTCGCTTGTGAAACTACTATTTATTAGATTGTGATCTATAGTTTCGTAGTTGCCATATAATTCTTTGTATAATTGAAATATTTCATATTTAACATCTTGCGAATAATCTTCATTCACCTCTCTAATCTTATCCAAAAAATTCGACAGACTATTTTTAAGCAAATCCAGTTTTTCATTGTTGTTCATAATAACCCCTTAATTGATATATTAATTATACTAAATCAAAACCAGTATTCAATACTCTGTGCAATTCTATCAGTAAGCATTCCTGGAAACCATATAAACTCGTAACCATATGTATATTAGTGATTTTCTCTGGTCTATATGGCTCTGCTATTGAGTAGTTCTTAAAAAACTAACCCGACTATCTCTAATCGGGCTATCGTTCACTTCAAACATTTGTCTTGTTTGGCTTTTTCAAGCAATGGATTCATATTTTCTTTCTTAAACAGTATATCAACATATTCGTTTTTGTATTTCTCACATCTCTGCTCTGCTTTTATTTGTGAATTTGCCCCAAATTTGTAGAGTTGTCCTTGAATTAATGGAGTGAGAACATAAACCACAATCAACATAAAAATAACTCCACCAGCCACCGATACAAGCAATCCTTTTACATTCATATTTCTCTCCGTTTTATTATCCAAATAATTACAAGCAAATATTTATTTGTCAATGTAGAGATTTGCACGGTTATTTAATTAGTTATTTTCTTGGTCTGCATGGCTCTGCCATTGAGTAAATATGTGATTTTATTGTTTGGTCTTCAATGGTGGATTGGTAGGGTATAAAGGAAGGAATACAGCACACGGCTTGATTGGTTTAGTCAATAGAATTTATTTATATCTGGAATAGGGAATGTACCGGCATCGTTTTTGTGTTTAGTATAATCAACCCAGATTATCCATTAGCGATTTTGATGTAGACTTTTCCCCGTATTTGATGTTGAAGGCATGGGTTGACCCTATTGATATTCATTAGGCTAACTAACTGATTATTTGTTGCTATTGACAGGATTTTGATGTCGTCTACTGCGCCGGAAAGCGGTTTCAAG
>JAIFNM010000108.1 GCA_020047725.1 Betaproteobacteria bacterium | reverse complement strand
GGCCAATCCGTTTTGCTTCCCGACGGCGGGTTGAATCGAGCCGCAATGCGTCACCTGGTGTTTTCAGATGCTTCAGCCAAGAGTCGCCTGGAGACCATTCTCCATCCGATGATCCGCAGCGAAAGCGAGGCTCGTTGTGGGGTCGCGACGGCGGCACCGTATGTTCTTCTGGTGGTGCCCTTGCTCATCGAGTCCGCGGAGTATCGCCGTTGCGTTGACCGGATTCTCGTTGTTGATTGCGATGAGACAGTGCAGGTTTTACGCGTCATGGCTCGCAGCCATCTTTCTGCCGGCGAAGTGCAGGCCATTATGGCCACGCAGGTGTCGCGATCCAAGCGCTTGGCCGCGGCCAATGACGTGGTTTCAAACAGCGAAAACCTTGAAACTTTAGGCCCGCAGATAGCAGTCTTGCATCAACGCTATCTCGAACTGGCAGAGACAAAACGTAGCGCAGATAAACTTAATGCTAACTGTTGAGATTTTGCTGCAAATGCTTCAGAATAATGCGAATTTCCCGTTTTTTCATTTGGCGGTGGTGTGATCACATACGAATATCCTTTTAATGAGCGCATACGCACATTGCTGCGCCTGGAGGATTTGTTCGACAAAGCGGCCTATTTTGTTCAATTGGAAGGGTCGCGGGAGCACCATGTTGTCCTGCTGACGCTGTTCGAAATCCTCGAGGTGGCCGGTCGCGCTGACCTCAAGATGGATCTTATTCAGGAACTCGAGCGTCAACGCCAGTCTCTGCTCGTCTTCCGCAATAATCCGGATATTTCCGAAGAGGCGCTTTCCGGTGCGCTCTACGAAATTGAACAGGCGTCTGCCGCATTGCTTGGCATGACCGGGAAAATCGGTCAGTACCTGCGCGAAAACGACTGGCTGATGGGTATCAAGAGTCGTGCGGTCATTCCGGGTGGCGTTTGTGAATTCGATCTGCCCTCGTACCACTACTGGCAGCACCAGTCATGCGCTACGCGCCGTGAGGCTCTGCACGGCTGGCTCAAACCCCTGATGCCATTGCGCAGCGGTTTGGATATCGTGCTTAGACTGTTGCGAGCCAGCGGACGTTCGGATCATCAGGTCGCCGAAGGCGGCGCGTTCCAGATGATGCTGGGCGGCAGCGCAGCTCAGATGGTGCGGGTCATGCTCCAACCCAACGTGACGTATGTTCCGGAAATCAGCGCCAATAAATACGCACTGAATGTGCGTTTCACCTGTCCCGACTACGACCATCGACCACGTCATGCCGACAGCAATGTCGAATTTGACATGGTGTTTTGCAACCTTTGATGCCCAGCAAAGCGAAGATAGTCCGTTGCCCTCAGTGTGGTGGCGATTCGTTGTGGAGTGCCGACAATCGGTTTCGTCCTTTCTGTTCTGAGCGCTGCAAGCTGATTGATCTGGGTGCTTGGGCGTCCGAGTCGTATCGGGTGCCGGTGCAGGAAACAACCGATCCGTTGTCTGAGCCGCCAGTCGTCGAATAGTTGCCGCGGTTTCTACGCCCAGCCGCGCATCAGTGCAATTCCGTGCGCGCCTTTCCCCCTGGCAAAGTCGAGCATTTCCGGTTTCATTCCGCCTAGAGCGAATACGGGAATAGGCGATAGCTCGATCAAGCGCCTGAACTTCTCCCAGCCCATGTCGGTTGCTGCAGCGTGGGTGAGGGTCGGCAAGACCGGGCTGAGCAAGGCAAAGTCGATGCCGAGCGAAACAGCAATTGAGAGTTCCTCGGCAGAATGGCAGGAGGCGGCGACCCAGTCGAATGAAGGACGTTGGGTAAGTTGCCGGAGTCCGTCGGCCGAGAGGTGTAGTCCGTGAGCGCCCACTTCGCGTGCTAGCACCTCATCATCGTTGATCAGTACGCGTGCGTCTATATAGCCATGGGCTCGTGTCATCACGCCTTTGGCAAAGCGCAGGCGCTCCTCAGATGACATTGCCTTGTCGCGGACCTGGATCAGGCGTAGTCCGTTGGTCAGTGCGTTTTCCAGTTTTGCCCATTCGGTTTCGATGCCATTCTCAGCCGCATTGGTCAGCGCGTAGATCGAAGGCAGTTCGAGCGCGCGCAGGATCGGACCATTGGCTGGAAGTACGGGGGAAACTGGAGGGGCATCGCCGATCTTTACCCAGACAAAGCCGCTGTGCTCGATCGGGGCAATCTCGCCGTGCCACGAAGTCACGCGAAAAAACTTCAGACGAACGGTGGCGTGCGGGTAGGTGAACTGGCAGGACAGCCACGGCCAGGCACGGTCGATGGCGACACCGAGTTCTTCCTGAATCTCGCGTACCAGCGCCTGGCGAATGGTTTCGCCCGGTTCGACCTTGCCCCCAGGAAACTCCCAGTAATCGGCATAGACTTTCCCTTGCGGGCGTTGGGCGAGCAGGAATTCCATGCCGCATTCGCTTTCGCGCAACAGGATCGCTGCCGCGACTTCGACAATTTTCGTCATCGGCGGCGCTTGGTTTTGGCCGGCTTGTGCGTACCAGCCCAATCCTTGGCAAATTGCCAGGCCACGCGCCCGCTGCGCGAGCCACGCATAAGTGCCCAGTTGAGCGCGTCGCGTTCGGCTCCCGCAATTTCTTCTTTGCCGCAACCGAAAGATTTGAGCCAGTGCGCGACGATATTGAGGTAGGCATCCTGATCGAAAGGGTAAAAAGATAGCCAGAGGCCGAAACGTTCGGAAAGTGAGATTTTTTCCTCGACCGCTTCGCCCGGATGAATTTCATCGCCAACGCGCTTGCTATCGAGGTTTTCCTCGAAATACTCTGGCATCAGGTGGCGTCGGTTTGAGGTGGCATAGATCAGTACATTGTCGGGCGCGGACGAGAGTGAGCCATCAAGAACGACCTTGAGCGCCTTGAAGGTCGCGTCCCCTGCGTCGAAGGAAAGATCGTCGCAAAAGATGATAAAACGCTCGGGTCGTCCCTCGACCAGTTCGACGATGTCGGCCAAATCGATCAGGTCGCCTTTCTCGACTTCAATGACGCGCAAGCCTTTTGGGGCATACTCGTTGAGCAACGCCTTGATCAGCGACGATTTGCCCGAGCCGCGCGTGCCGGTAAGCAATACATTGTTGGCCGGCCGCGCGGAAACGAACTGCTGCGTGTTGGTATTGATACGTGCTTTTTGCTCATCGATGTCTTGCAAATCACTCAGCTGGATTGCCGATGGATGATTGATTCCCTGCAGATAGCCCGAATTGCCGTGTTTGCGCCAACGGAAGGCAATTGCGCTGTTCCAGTCCGGCGTGGGAGAGGCGGGCGGCAGCAAAGGTTCGATACGCTCGAGCAATTTCTCGGCACGGGCAAGAAAACTGGCAAGTAGCAGGGCGGGGTCACTCATCGGGGCGGTATACTCGGTTGGTTTGAAAACCCCTGCACTGTAGCCAAACCATGTCAAAAAGCCAAACAAGGCAATTATCGTTGTTCGTTGTTACCCTGATTGGCAGCCTGCTTGCCGCCTGCTCCTCGGTCCGGGAGCCGGCACCTGTCGTATGCCCTGCGTGCGCCGTTTGCCAGCAATGTCCAGTTCCCGCCGTGCCCACAACTCCCGTGACGCCGGTGGCGACGCAGCCGCCGGCCAAGCCGATGCAAGCGGCGCGCTGGAGTGATCTTCCTGGCTGGGCCGAGGATGATTTGGTGGCGGCCTGGCCGGCCTTCCTGCTGTCCTGTCGCGGTTTGACGAGCAAGCCGCAATGGCCGCTATGGCGCGCCGCCTGTGACGAGGCAAAAGGGCTGGCGGCCAATGACAGTGGGGCTCTGCGTCGCTTCTTCGAATCCCGTTTCGAACCTTTTCTGCTGACTAATCCAGATGCGACGACCAGTGGACTTGTTACCGGCTATTACGAACCCCTCCTGCGCGGCTCGCGAACCCGTACGGCGACCTATTCGCAGCCAGTACTGGGCGTGCCGCCCGATCTCCTGACCATCGAGCTTTCTGACGTATTGCCGGATCTGAAGAACATGCGTCTGCGTGGCCGTTTACAGGGCAACAAGGTCATTCCCTATTATTCCCGCGCCGACATCGTTGGCCGGGAAAAGGACTACCCCGACCGCGTGCTGCTTTGGGTAGACGACGCGGTTGAACTTTTCTTCCTGCAGATTCAAGGTTCGGGGCGCGTCAAACTGCCCGATGGCAAGCTAGTGCGCATCGGCTATGCCGATCAGAATGGTCACCCTTACCAGTCTGTCGGCCGGGTGTTGATTGATCGCGGCGAACTCAAACCCGACCAGGCGTCGATGCAGAGCATTCAGGCTTGGGCGCGTGCCAATCCGGCCAAGCTCGACGAATTGCTTAACACCAATCCGAGCTATGTGTTTTTTCGCGAAGTGCAGCCCAAGACAAACGGAAACGAAGGTCCGCAAGGCGCTCTGGGTGTGCCACTGACCGGCGAACGCAGCATTGCCGTCGATCCGCGCAGTGTGCCGCTCGGTGCGCCAGTTTTTTTGTCGACGACCCAGCCGAATTCAAGTGTTCCGTTGCGCCGCTTGATGTTGGCTCAGGATACCGGTGGGGCGATTAGGGGCGTCGTGCGCGCCGATTTTTTCTGGGGATTTGGTGCCGAGGCCGGGGCTCTAGCTGGACGCATGAAGCAACAAGGCCAGATGTGGGTCCTCTTGCCTCCCGGTGCAGCACCAAAATAGAGCAGGGTCTGAGTGCTCTTGAAGATGGCTCCATCGAGGTGCTCGTGGATATCAATTCGCACTGTGTTGGTTCAGTCATTCAGCTTCGTTATTTGTAAGTCATTGAATTTATGCCAATCGCTCTGACGGAATAAACCTAAAAACCGTAGTTACCCAATTCCGCCTGCATTATTTTCTAGAAGCCGATAGGCTGGGGGCGGAGCAATACCGGCGAGAACGTGTTTGAGATGAGCGCAGACGAAATTCCAGACGGTGAGTGATCAACTGCTCTGCAGCCTGAGCAACCCAGCCCTGATGCAAGGCAGAGACGCGCATGAGCGCTGCCCGCGCCTTACCAAAATGGGCGTGCAGGCCGGTCAGCGTGATCGTTGTTTGACCCGCATGTTCCGCTCGTTGTCCCACCGAAGACATGAGCCACGGCCGACTGGTAATCGCCTCGCGTCGCGCGTCCGGGTTGGCCAGCCGAACGAACAGGCTCCACCCTGATGCAGAACCGCTGGAAGATTGACGACGTCCTCGGCGTCTGGCCTTTAGACGGACTTTGCGGTGCGTGGGGTGGGATCGCTGCAGGCATCTTTGGTCAAAAGGCCTTGGGTGGCGCTGGCGGCATTGCCTTCATGCCGCATTTGCTGATGCCAGGCATGGCGATTGCCGTTGCCTTGGCCGGCAGCTTTATCATCTACAGCGTGCTCAAATCAACAATCGGTCTTCGACTTGATCGAGAAGAAGAATTCGATGGCGCCGACCTCAGCGTTCACCGAATAACGGCTACCCCCGAGCGCGAACCCAACTGGTAAAAGCGATTTTCCGAACGAAAAGCCAAATCCGTCGAACACTCGAATTGCATCAAACTCCAGTAGTAGCTTAAGCCGAATACGGCAAGCGCCCGGCAGCAGGCCGTCGCGTAACGGTCGAGAATCCGTTACCGCACATCTGGGGAGAGACTGTCCGCCAAGAGTTGTGCCCGCGGCCAGTTGTCGATCCGGATAAACGCATCGTCGGCCATCGCGAAATCGATAGCGTTCAACAAGCGAAGCATTCATCGTAGCCTCCACTTGCTCTCACAGATCGCCATTGCTTTAACCTGTTTGTTTCGGCTGGGCCAGCTTTTGGGGTTTCCGAATGTTTTGGCCGTTTAATATTGCGTAACGGTGTGTAAGACAAGACCTTGTTTACATTTCTTGAAAGCAATGGCCTTACGTAGTGCCTCCTTTTTGACATGTGCCTTTGCCAATTCAGATACTTCGAGGCCTTCACCCTGGCCATGACCCCTCCAGAACGCTTGAATGTCTCTCGTCTTGGTTCGCTTTTCCTGCTCAAGGCTCAATTGATGCTCTCTTCTCGCGAAAGGATCTCGTACTTCGTCTGGGCGTGTATGATCCGGCAATTTGTGAAGATGGGTTTATCCTGTGGGACGTTCGCTATCCAAGGGCAAGGAATTACGAGCGTGGGTCTGGGTTCCGTAGGTGCTGGGAGTGACTTACAATTGAACCAAGTTACGGATGAAATGCAAGGCGATGGTGCAACAATGAGCAAACTCCCCCGATAATCTCGATGCTGCGGCGGATGCGACTTCGCCGAGCACTGACATTGCGTAAAAGGCAGGACCGCAACCTGACGGGTTCAGGCGAACGAGGCAACGGAGGAATAGGCAATGGTTACCAAGAATGCGAGTCCAGTGGCGAAGGAATTGAAGGCCAAGAATAAGCGGTGCAGGGAGTTGATGCGGGTCATCAAGTCCGGGAAAGCCAGTGATGCCGAGATTAAGGAATTTTCAGCCATTCCAAGGGATATTGGTCCGGCGAGAGGGAAAGTCTTTGACGTTTTGCTGACAACCAAGAACAATTAACGGCAGCATTGCTATGCTTGCCTCAATGGAGGGAATGCCGGGCATTCTTGCCCGGCTGGCGGGGGGCATCTGAATAGGCGAGTCCGTTTGGTTTTGCAGGCTCCTTCGCAAATACGGTCTTGGTACATTCCGGCAAGCTATGTCGGATTGCCGCTAACCCGGAAATGCTTGCAACGCGAGCAAATGGTATTCCCGCAGCGCGGGAGCATCCAAATGCTCCCGACAAATTCGTAGTCCCTAGATAGGCTAACGACAATTTTTCCGGTAGAGTTCAGATACTTTGTTGAAGTGGTTTGAAAATGTCTGTTCGATTGGCGTAACTGGTCAGCAGTGTTATTGCTGAGCAAGCGAAAGGTTACCTGACTCGACTTCTGTGGCGGTTTGCTGAAATCTATGCTGTATCACTATGGGTTGGTAGCTAGCATGCTGGATGGCGGAAATTGCTGAAATCACTGTTTGGGAAAACATTCGGTTCTTCGGGAGGCAAGGAGCCGTCATCGGCTGTTGCAGCCCCGACGAGGCTTGAACTCGAACGGATAAAGACCCTGATCGAATTTTTCCCGATCGGAAAAAAGCTTCGCTATTACCCCGAATTCAAGCAGGAAATCGTTTTCGATACGCTGGTTGTTGCCTACTGCGTCAATGGAGATTTCATCTATTCCGGGGATGCGATTGATCACGATTCTGAGGGATACCCCACGGCCTTTCGCTTCGGAGAAAGCAATAGGCGGACGCCGGTTTCCGCGCTCAAGGTTTTTCAGCTGCTCGTCCCCGATACGTCCGATCTTGAAATGAAGCTTGATTATCAGCGGCGTGCGCTTATCGGCAGAGGAAAGCAGTTCAACAAGGGTAATTACATCTCCCTGATCTCCAATGCCGGGGGCAGGGGTGTATCCACCGTCGATACCGAGGTGGCGAAGAAGGTTGTTTTGCCCGATGGTCCCTATGCGCACTCAACCATGATTTTGTTGACGCCGGAGTTGCGTACGCTGGTTGTTACCGACCAGCGAAGAAAATCGCGAACGAAGATTTCTGCCCCGGTCATCGTTTCCATGCCCTTGGGCGGGTTTCATGGCCCATGCACGATTATTGATATTTCGGATCAGGGTGTGCGTATTCGTGTTCGTGACCGTGGAACAAGCTTGCCTTCGATGCGACCGGGTGATGAGGTGATTATTGAAGTCGATCTCGGTGAGGCGGAAAAACACTACTCCATCAAGGGGTCGATCATCCGCAGTGCGTCGGAGACTTGCGTTGTTCAACTAGACGGGCAATTCAAGGATGGAAGGTTCAGTAATTTTAGCCCTCTGGACCTGCTGGAGCTGAAGGCGGGTTTGATCAGTCACGGTTGATGGCGGGCTCTGCTGCCGGCATGAATCAGGACTGGAGCGATGAGCGGTTGATGCTGGCTTATCGAGACGGCGACGCGGTGGCGTTTGAAGCCCTTTACCGTCGTTATCGATGCTCGTTGCACCGCTACCTCCTACATCAATGCGGCAATCCGGCGTTTGCCGATGAACTTTATCAGGATGTGTGGATCAAGATCGTCAACGCACGAGCTGATTACGAACCCCTCGCCAAGTTCTCGACCTGGATCTTTCGCATCGCCCACCATCGGCTGATTGATCACTATCGCAAGATCAATCCCGAAATGGCGGTTCGTTATGAAAAGCCTGCCGCTGATGACGATTCGGATATCGATGATTGCATTGGTAACCA
>JAIFNM010000117.1 GCA_020047725.1 Betaproteobacteria bacterium | reverse complement strand
GAGGAAGAGAGCTTCATGGAGGCCTTCGAGGCCGTACCCTCAATGTCGAGAGAGCGCTTTGAAGTGATTGCCCGATCATTCTTCATGCTCGCCAACCAGCTCTCCACGACCGCCTTCCACAATGTCCAGCAGGCGCGTTTCATTACCGAGCGCAAACAGGCTGAAGAGGCGCTGGCCCATGAGCAGTATTTGATGCGCGCACTGATGAACAATGTGCCGGATCTGGTCTACTTCAAGGATTGCGACAGTCGTTTTATCCGAATGAGCAAGTCCCATAGTAACGCGCTCGGTTTGAATGATCCTGCTGAAGCGGTAGGCAAGAGCGATTTCGACTATTTCCTTGAGGACGATGCGGAACGGGCGCGTCAGGATGAAATGAACATCATCCGCTCCGACCGGCTGATAACGATGGAGGAAAAGAAAACCTGGCCCGACAAGCCCGACAGCTGGATCTCGACCATCAAAGCCCCTCTGCGCAACGAAAAGGGCGAAATCGTCGGGACCTTTGGTGTTTCCCGCGACATTACGGAACGCAAACTGAAGGATGAAGCGCTGCGCGAGAGCGAGGAGCAATCGCGCCGCCTGGCCTCTCTGTTGCGCCTGATGTGTGACAACGTGCCGGACATGATCTGGGCCAAGGATCTTGAAAAGCGCTACATCTTCTCGAACCAGGCCAGTAGCGACTTTCTCAATGCAGCCGATTCAAAGGAACCCATCGGCAAGACCGGCCAGTTTTTTGCTGATCGCGAGCGTGCGGCGCACCCTGAAAATACGCACTGGTACACCTTTGGCGAACTTTGCGAGGATAGCGACCAAGTCACCATTGACCGCGGCAAGCCGTCGATATTTGAAGAACACGGCACGATCCTCGGTAACTTCACTGTCCTTGACGTGCATAAGGCACCGTTCATTGACAACAATGGCGCCGTTATCGGTACCGTCGGTTCGGCTCGCAACATCACTGCGCGCAAGCAGTCAGAAGCCGAACTGGAAGAGCATCGTCACCATCTCGAAGATCTCGTTTCGTCGCGCACGGTTGAACTGGCGAAAGCCAAGGAAGCCGCCGAAGCCGCCAACCTGGCCAAGAGCGCCTTCCTGGCCAACATGAGCCACGAAATCCGCACGCCAATGAACGCCATTCTCGGCATGGCGCACATCCTGCGCCGCAGCGATCTCACGCCAACGCAAGTCGAACGGCTGGACAAGATCGACGTCGCCAGCCAGCACCTGCTCGGCATCATCACCAACATCCTCGATCTCTCGAAAATCGAGGCTGGAAAATTCGTTATCGAAGAGGCTAGTGTCACCATTCCGACGCTGCTCGACAACGTCCGCTCGATCATGACCGAGCGGGCACAGGCCAAGGGCATTAGCATCGTTATCGAGGCCGACGCCTTCCCCTCTGATCTGCTGGGTGACCCGACCCGGCTGCAGCAGGCCGTGCTCAACTACGCGACCAACGCCATCAAGTTCTCCGAAGCCGGCACGGTAAGCTTGCGCGCCATCGTACAGGAGGACAGCGACGAGTCGATGCTGGTCCGCTTCGAGGTTCAGGATCAAGGCATCGGCATCCCGCCCGAAACACACCCCCGTCTCTTCAGCAGTTTCGAACAGGCCGACAGCTCGACCACTCGAAAGTACGGTGGCAGCGGGCTGGGACTGGCGATTACCCGCCGTCTGGCTGAATTGATGAACGGCGACGTCGGCATTTGCAGCACGCCCAATGTCGGCAGCACTTTCTGGTTCACGGCCCGGCTGAAAAAGAGAGGACAACCGGACGAGAGTTCGCTGCCGATCATGGCCTCCAATGCCGAAAAGCTGATCCGCGAGCGCCATTCCGGCCGCCGCATTCTGCTCGTTGACGACGAACCGATGAACCTGGCGGTCACCCGGTTTCTCCTGGAAGAGGCAGACATGCTGGTTGACACGGCTGAAGATGGCATCGTGGCCGTTCGCCGGGCAAGCGAAAAAGACTACGCGCTCATCATCATGGACATGCAGATGCCCAATCTGAACGGTCTTGGGGCAACGCAGCAAATCCGCCAGCTTCCAGGCCACCGCGCCACACCCATCCTGGCCATGACCGCCAATGCCTTCGCCGAAGACAAGGCCCGCTGCTTCGAAGCCGGGATGAATGACTTCCTGGTCAAACCCATCGAACCCGACATGCTTTTCTCGATCGTGCTGAAGTGGCTGGAGCGCGACGAAAAGTTGCAATAGCCTGCAACCCGCGCCGACTGGCGGTCTGCAAGACATATGCCGCAGAAGCCACTGTTTATGACAGTCTCCAAGGCATAGGCTTGAAGATTTCCTATCCATGAGGTATCCAGCCTGCCTTGGTGACGGGTTTCCATAGCCTGTCGATGAACCGATCCGTATTTCCCGCCGAATTCGGCATAAACTACGGATACACAGACTCTGCAAAATCTGGGAGCATGTCGTTCAGATTTTCTAACCGTAACTATTAACTGATACGCAGTTCGTATCGCAGGTTGGGCTGAGTTTGCGAAGCCCAAGATCGGCGCTGGATGTTGGGCTTCGCAAACCCAGCCCAATCTACACACTGGTAGGCAATCCCTAAGGAGACAATGGGTAAGATATGAACACCATTCAGCCTCGCCTCATCAAAACAGCGCAGAAAACACGCAAAAGCTTGTTGCTGCTTGGCGTTGCTGCCGCGCTTGTCCAAATCACCCCCGCACTGGCCGACGGCTCCGTCGAGTCAACACCGATACCGACGCCGACACCAACTGAATCCAGCGTCAGCTTGCGTGGTTTCGGTACGCTTGGAATCGCCCGCTCATCGTCTGATCAGGCCGAGTTCGTGCGCGACCTGTCGCAACCGCAGGGCATTTCGAACCGTTGGTCGGGACGCATCGATTCGATGCTTGGCGTACAGGCCAACTGGCAAGCCACGCCAACGCTTGAACTGGTCGGCCAGGCAGTCAGCCGTTACCACTATGACCGCAGCCGTGATCCCGAGCTGATGTGGGCCTTCGCCAAATGGGAACCGGATGCACGCCTGTCCTTGCGGGCTGGCCGCATCGGCGCTGATTTCATGATGCTGGCCGATTCGCGGCTAGTGAATTATTCCTTCCTGACGGTACGGCCGTCGGCGGATTTTTTCGGTCCGCTGTTCTTTTCACATTTCGATGGCGCCGATGCCAGCCTGACCTTGCCACTGGGCAACGGACTGGTGCGCGGCAAGCTGTTTGCCGGCATTACACACGAAAAATCCTCAGGCATCGCCGGTGTCTGGGACACCAGCGGGTCGGCGCTGAACGGGCTTGTTCTCGACTACCAGACCGGCCCCTGGCAGTTACGCGCCAGTGCAGCGAGCATCCGCTTTTCCAGTGACATCGATTTAGCGCCTTTGCCGGATTTGCTGCGCTCGGCCGGAACCAGTCTTGGGATTCCCAGCGCGATTGCCGCTGCCGATACGCTGATCGTCAAGAACACTACGACCCGGTTTTATTCGATCGGCGCGGTATACGACGATGGCCCGCTGCAGATTCAGGGCATGCTCAACAGCATCCATCACCAGACGGGCGTTTTCCATAATTCGCGTGCCGGCTACCTACTGGCGGGTTATCGGATGGGTACGGTGACGCCCTTCATCGGCGTGTCCTGGTGGAAGACTCACGCCAAATCCAGCTCGACGGGCTTACCGGATATAGCGCCGTTCGATGCAATCAATCAGTCCTTCGACAGCAGTATGGCCGTCTCTGTCGCCGACCAGAAAACCTACACCCTCGGTGCTCGCTGGAATGTGCGACAGGACATGGCCATCAAGCTGCAATGGGACGCCATACGTGGCACGGCAGCCTCGCGCTTCCCCTTCGCAAACATCAAACCGGGCTGGAATGGGCACACCAATGTGCTGAGCCTGAGCCTCGATTTCGTCTTCTGATGCAATGAAAGCAATTCATACACTTCTGCTGATCCTGCTGATTCTGCTGATCCCCACCCCGGGCTGGCCGGCGACGACAGAGGATTGGGTGCTGATCGCCAATCCCAAAGCGGGGATTGGGCGCCTGACCCAGGATGAAGTGACGAATATTTTCCTTGGCCGCTACCGTCGACTTGCCTCCGGGGTAACGGCCGAGCCCCTTGACCAGCCGGCTGACTCCGCTCTCCGAGCGCGCTTCTACCGTCAACTGGTCGACAAGAGTCTGGCTGAAATCAACGCCTACTGGGCGCGCCTGGTGTTTTCGGGCAAAACCCGGCCACCGGGTGTCGCCTCAAGCAGTGAGGACGCCATGCAGCGGGTTTCACTTCATCCCGAAACGCTGGCCTATATTGAAAAATCCAGAGTAGACGCCAGGGTCGTGGTCGTATTCGAGATCGTGGAGTAAAACAGATGGCAATCAGACGAATCGTACCGTGGTCGAGTGGGATCGTCTTTCGCAGCCTGGCGGCCGTTGCGCTGATCACCCTGCTGCTGGGCGGCATCTCCAGCATTTTCATCCGCGACCAGATCACCGCCCGCGGCCATGAGGAAGCGCTGCAACGCTTGAGCGAACTCCTGGACACCGTGGAAAGTACCGCCAGTGTGGCCACCTTTGCCAACGATGAGCAGCTTGCAAGCGAGGTGGCGCAGGGACTGTTGCGCAATAGCGAGGTGCAGCGCGTCATCATTTCCGCCGGCAACACGGAACTCGCACGCGCCGAACGCTCGCCCCAGCCTGATACCACTCAGCCTTCAAATGCTCCACCGGTACAGCGCTCCTTGTTATCTCCGTTCAAGAAAGGTGACGTAATCGGCTCAATCCGCCTGGAAGCCAATTGGGATGCCATTTCCAGCCGGGTCGTGGCTAATTCGCGGCAAGCCATTCTGACCCTTCTGGGGCAATTGCTGCTGGTGATTGGCGGTACGGCAGGCATGGTGTTTCTCGTCGTCGTGCGCCCGATCAAGGCCACGTCTGACCGTCTGCACCGCTTGGACCCAACGAATGCAGGCGCACTGGAGATTCCGGAAGGCCACGCGGGTACCGAAATCGGTCGCCTGGTCAGCGACATCAATGGATTGACTGGTCGCTTGGTGAACACCCTGAATCAGGAGCGCGAGTTGCGTCGGCAACAGGAGATCGGGCAGCGCAAGTATCAGGATTTGTTCGACCATGCCTCGTCAGGCATTTTCGTCACCGACACGGAAGGGTGCCTGGCGTCCTTTAACCGGGCCTTTGTCGAGTTGACCCGGCTGGTCCATGTCGCCACAGAGCAGCCACGCAAGCTGACCGAACCGGGATGGGACGATCACACGCAACTGCTCGATCTGCTGCGACGTAGCGCAGATCAGCAGATTTCATGTGAGGACGATTTCCTGTTGTGCGGCAGACAAGGTGACGAACGCTGGCTGCATGTGGCGATCATGCCACTGGGCGATGGCAGTATGCAGGGCACGGTAACCGATGTGACCGCACGCAAGCGCGAAGAAATCCTGGCGCGCCGCCTGGTCATCACCGACTCGCTGACAGGATTCGCCAATCGTGAGGGCCTGATCCAGCACTACGCGATGTTGAACAGCGTCAGCGACCTGCCGTTCACAACGGTCATGATTGATCTCGATGGTTTCAAGCAGATCAATGACGCCAAGGGATTCCCGGTCGGCGACATGGTACTCATGGAAGTATCCAGACGTATCCGCCGTGCAACGCATCCAAGCGATTTCCTTTCCCGCATCGGCGGCGACGAGTTTGTCCTCATCTTCAACGGCATCAGCGAACGTGGTGCAGCGGCAACGCGCATCGAGGCGCTGCACGCAAATTTGTGCGAACCCTATGAGCTCAATCACGAGTCGGTTTCAATGGGCGCCAGTATCGGAATTGCCTTCTTCCCGCAAGATGGCGCGAACATGTCGCAGTTGCTTCGCAGTGCCGAGCTGGCCTTGAACAGCGTGCGCGAATCCAGCCGCAGCGCCAGCCTCCCGGGTTACAGGTTCTTTGCCCCGCAATTGCAGGCGGCTGTTGAACACCAGCGACGACTGGAAGACGATCTGCGTCACGCCGTCCACAATGGCGAGTTACGCCTTGCCTTCCAGCCGATCATCGACCTGCACACCGGCGGCCTGGCCGGAGCGGAAGTCTTGTTGCGCTGGCCGCACGCCGTGCGTGGCCTGATTTCGCCCGAAGTATTCATTCCCTTGGCGGAGCGAGTTGGCCTGATCAGCGAAATCGGTCGCCAGGTACTTGAGGAAGCCTGTCGCCAGGTCGCTGAATGGCGTCGCGACGGACTCAATATGTATGTCTCGGTCAACGTTTCGGTCAGCCAGATTCCCGACGAGCTGTCGCCCGATGCCATACTTGATGTTCTGCAGCGCTTCTCCTTGCCCGCCGAGGCTATTGTCATCGAGATCACCGAGGGGGTTCTGATGGGCGACATCGGTGCAGCTCAGCGCTGGATCGAGCAATTGAGAGCGGCCGGCCTGCGTATCTATCTCGACGATTTCGGCACGGGCTATTCCTCTCTTTCCTATCTGAAACGCTTTCCGATGGACACGGTCAAAATCGACAAGTCCTTCGTAATTGACATGAATGCGGATAACAGTGATCACACGCTGGTCAATACCATCATCACCATGGCCGGCAGCCTTGGTTTGAAAGTAGTTGCCGAAGGAATCGAAGACGCCAATCAGCTCGCGCTGCTGCGTAAAATGGGCTGCGGCTATGGTCAGGGATTCTTCATTTCGCACCCGGTCGCCGCCGCCGACTTTGTCGCGACGGCTGCACGCATAAATGCCACCCAGGCGAACACTGCGTCCAACTCGTAGGCTGGACTGGCGAAGGTGACCACAGGAAATGCAGAGCATGCCGAACAAAAGTCTGGCAAGCCTATTGACACGATATATAGTTATACCGCCAGCAGGGTTGAACGCCCCCCGCCAAAAGCGGATAATTCCGAGGCTTTGCGGCCCTTTGAGCCCTTGCAGTATTTTCCCGCCTAGCCACACACCATGACCCATTATTTGTTCATCATCGTCGGCGCTGTCCTCGTCAACAACGTCGTGTTGGTGAAGATTCTCGGCCTGTGCCCGTTCATGGGCGTTTCCAAGAAACTGGAAACGGCCTTCGGCATGGGTGCGGCAACGACCTTCGTGCTCACCGTCGCCACGGGCGCCAGCTACATCATCGACCATTTCCTGCTCATCCCCTTCGGGCTGGAATACCTGCGCACGATTTCCTTCATCGTCACCATCGCCGCCATTGTCCAGCTGACCGAGATGGTGATCCAGAAAACCAGCCCGGTGCTGCACCAGGTGCTCGGCATCTACCTGCCACTGATCACCACCAACTGCGCAGTGCTCGGCGTACCGCTGCTCAACATCGCCAACAAGTACAACTTCGTCGAATCGCTGGTCTTCGGCGCCGGCAGCGCCATCGGCTTCTCGCTGGTGCTTGTGCTCTTTGCCGGCATTCGCGAACGCGTTGAAGGCGCCGACGTTCCCGTCCACTTTCGCGGCGTGGCCATCGCCATGGTGACGGCCGGCCTGATGTCACTCGCTTTCATGGGCTTTTCCGGCCTGGACAAATACCAATAATGCTCTCTGCCATTCTCATCATGGCGCTCGGCGCCGTCGTCCTCGGCGCGGCGCTCGGCTACGCTTCGATCAAATTCAAGGTTGAAGGCAATCCGCTGGTCGAAAAGATCGAGGCCATCCTGCCGCAGACGCAGTGCGGTCAGTGCGGCTTCCCCGGCTGCAAGCCGTACGCGGAAGCTATTGCCGAAGGCGAAGTAGACATCAATCTGTGTCCGCCCGGCGGCATGGAAGGCGTGCGCAAGCTGGCCGATCTGCTCGGGCGCGAAGTCAAGCCGCTCAACGCCGAAGAGAAGCCCAAGCAACTCGCCATCATTGACGAGCAGACCTGCATCGGCTGCACGCTATGCATCCAGGCCTGCCCGGTCGACGCCATCGTCGGCGCCGCCAAGCAGATGCACACCATCGTCGAATCGTTATGTACCGGTTGCGAACTGTGCGTCAAGCCCTGCCCGGTTGAATGTATCCGCATGGAAGTGATAACCGAAAACATCGACAACTGGAAATGGAAATATCCGGTCATCGCACTGAAACGAGTCGCATGAATAACACCACAATCCACCGCAAAGTCGCAAAGAGGCAAAGGCTCGCCAAGAACGACCTGAACCAGATTTCTTTGCGTTTGCTTTGCCCCTTTGCGACTTTGCGGTAGACGTTACGCATGCTCCAACTCTTCAAGTTCAAGGGCGGCGTCAAGCCGGACACCAACAAGACGCC
>JAIFNM010000093.1 GCA_020047725.1 Betaproteobacteria bacterium | reverse complement strand
AGCACTTCATCACAGTATTTCGCCAGTTCAAGCAAGCCGGCTTTATTGCCGTGCCCCGTGGTTTCAATCGCGGTCGCGATTCCCCACGCCTTGAGCTTTTTTAGCAAACGCGTCGCAAATGCAGACTGACTCAAGACCTCGCCGCCCGAAAGCGTCACCCCGCCACCCGATACCCGGTAAAAAACTTCATCCTTCATTATTTCGGCCAGCAGTTGATCAAGCGTGTAATCGATACCCATTTGCTGGTAGGCACCAGACGGGCATTCATCGACATCCATTTCACATGTTTCGCAGCTTATACAGCGGGACTCGCGTCTCACGAACACCGAATCACGCGACCGGGACTCGGGATTTGAGCACCAGGGGCAATGCAAGGGACACCCCTTGAAAAAAACCAGGGTGCGAATACCTGCGCCATCGTTGAGAGAATAACGCTGGATATTAAAGATCCGCGCCTTATCCTTCACAGGGCTGGCTCTAAAGTCGATGAGCGGTACGGCGGATGATGTCATCCTGAATTTCCCTGGAAAGCTCCACAAAGAAAGCGCTGTAACCAGCCACACGCACCAGCAGGCCCGCGAAATCCTGCGGATTTTTTTGTGCCTCCAGCAAAGTCTCCACATTGACCACGTTGAACTGCACATGCAGAAGCTTGAGGCGCATAAACGCGGTCAAAAAGTCCGCCATCTTGTTGAGCCCCTGCTCGCCTTCAAGCGTGTTGGGCATCATCTTGAGGTTCAGCAGACTGCCGTTCGAAAGCAACAGGTTATCCAGTTTGCTAACCGACTTAAGAACGGCTGTAGGGCCCAGTTCATCCCGTCCGCCCATTGGAGAAAGACCGCCATCGGCTAGCTGTTCGCGTGCCCGCCGTCCGTCGGGAGTGGCTCCCACCACTTCACCCAGGGGCATATGTGCGGAGACGGTATATGAGCCTGGAGAGAACTTTCCGCCGCGTGGGTTTCCGTATTTTTCGACTTCGTCGCAAAACACTTTTAATACATGGACTCCGACCATATCGACTTCATCGATATCATTGCCGTACTTGATATATTTGTTAACGAGGCGGGTTCGCGTTTTTTCGCCATCTGGCACGTTGAAATCAGCATCCAGAACATCAAGTAGCGCCTCGAAGCTCAGACGCTTTTCAACAAATACAATTTGTTTGAGCGCCACCAGTGAATCAGCAAGATTGGCCGTGCCAATCCCCTGCACTCCTGACAGGTTGTAACGCGCCCCCCCTTCCGTGACATCCCGCCCGTTCTCCAGACAATCGGTCATCAGCGATGACAACAAGGGGACCGGCGCCCAATCGCGATGGCCGATGTCGCAGATGTTGGCGCCTTCGACCATCAATTTCACATAATGGCGAATGTTGTCATCGATGCGCTCGCAGATCCGTTCGTAGCTGACTTCTGAGTCGCCCCGGAAGGACTTGAGCGTGAGCTCCATGACCTTGAGCAGGTTGAACATCGCGATGTCGTGTAATCCGTAGGTCCTACCGGGAATGGAAAGTTCAACACAACCCACCACCGAGTAATCTCGAGCGTCTTGCATCGACACGCCCCGATTCAGCTGCGATGGAATGACCCCTTCATCATTGAACACTTGTGGAATGCCGGTTCCAATCCGGATTGTCTCCGCTGCCTTCAGCAAAAACGAGCGGCTCATGCCCTCATGCACCCGCACCCCAAGATTTGGCTGCGGTAACAGTACCGACTGGTAGGTGTCAAGGCAGAGCGTGGAAAGCGGCGTTTCAGCATCGTGCCCAAGCTCGTTCTGGCCGCCGAGTAGAATGGTGTAGCCCGTCGGGAATCCGGCAAAGAATTTGGCGCTGCTCGCTGATCGCAGCAATACGACGTCGTTCATCTTGACCCATAGTGTCTCCATCAGTTCCCGGAGTGCATCTGGATCTTCGCCTTTCTGCAGTGAGGCCTTGTAGTACGGCCACATATACTGGTCGAAGCGTCCCAGCGAAAGCGAGCTGGCATTCGATTCGTACTGAAGAATGATGTTCATGTACCAGAACAACTGGCAGGCCTCGTGGAAATCTTCAGGCGGAGCAAAGGCGATTTTTTCGGAGATGGTGGCGATCCGTTCCAGTTCCTGCCGACGAGTTTCATCAGTGCACTGAGTAGCCATCTCGGTGGCCAGATCGCGGTAGCGCAGGATATGGTCAGATGCCGCAGTGACCAGAATGCCGACTGCCTGGAAGAACACATTCCCAGGTTGTTCTTTAGCGTGCTTTGCTACATCGTCGGCCAGTGTCCGTAATCCCATTTTCAGGAAACGTGGATAGTCGACGATGATGTGCCCCTGACCCTTATCGGTCTGGTTGATGCTGAATATCTTGGTGGCGACCGCATCCTTCGTTTCTTGCGTGAATTGGGCGTTGATGAAATCTTTCATCGAACGCCCTTCCCAGTAGGGATAAAGCTCGGTCCGGTAAATCTCCTTGTCGCGTTCCGAAATGATGAACTTGTCTTGCGGGCGACTGTGGAAGATGTCCAGTTCTTTCAAAATCCAGTACGGATCCATTTCCGGGGAAACGATCCCTGCACGTGGCTTGATGGTGCGGTTGCCTGCGATCAGTTCATCCTCGCGGATTGAAATGGCCACCTTGCGCAACACATGCGCCGCCGCCTTTGCACGTCGTAGCTGGACGTGTTCTCCTTCTGTTTCTCTATGGCTTTCGGTGTACAAAAGGGCACGCTCAAGCGAGATTTCACGAGGACGGCAAAAGAGCGCGGCTTTGAGCCAGGATAAGCGATTAGCGTGGTTTTTTTCCATGATTTCTATCCTCTAGAATTCGTCCTTCAACAGGTGATACATGTCGGTACTGAACGGCGAAGAGAGCGGTATCGATAAAACGAAGGCGCAAGTTCTCACCTGAGGACTCCTTCGCCCCCCAAGAGATATCGCTTTGGGTCAGACCAATTCGCGCTTGCGCTTCTGGTAGAAACAATCCATCCAGATGATGCCCACGATGATTGCGCCTTTGAGCAGGATCTGGATGTAGGACGTGATACCGAGCATATTCATGGCATTGTCCAGAATGCCGAATACCAGCAGGCCAAGAGCCGATTGCGGGATGCCCCCGATCCCGCCTGCGAAAGAGGTGCCGCCCACAACAACACCGCAGTTGACGATCAGCGCGGCGGTCTCGCCATAAATCGACGAACCGGTGTTGAGCTTGGATGACAGCAGCACCCCGGCCAAGGCCGCCCCGGCGCCACTGATCACGAACGCTATCCATTTTGTCCGCACCACGTCGATGCCTGAATACAAGGCCACTTCATAGTCGCCGCCGATGGCGTACAGGTTGCGTCCATATTGCGTGTAGCGCATGAGCCAATGGGCAAGAGCGAAGCAGACCAGCATGATGATGACCAGATAGGGCATCCCAAAAAAATCACCGTTGCCGATTATCATGAAATCAGGATTGCTGGCGGGAACCGGCCGGGCATCCGTGAGCTGCTGCGCGACACCGGTCAGCAGCATGCCCATGCCCAGGGTGATGATGAAGGGTTCTGTCTTCTGCTGAACTACCAGGAAACCGTTGACGAAGCCAACAAACGCTCCGAATACCAGTGCACAAAGAATGGCTCCCCACATGGGCATCACATCCATCAGCTTGATCGCAATGATGCCAGCGACCACCATGATGCCGCCGATGGACAGATCACAACCCGCGCTGATCACTGTCAGGGAGACACCAAAGGCCAGGATCAGCAGGATTGATGTCGAATTCAACATATCCAGCAGGTTGTACGTCGTGTAGAAATTCGTATCGAAGAACAGCATGAGTACCAGCATGCCCACAATGGCCACGAAGGCTTTCTGCTTGGTAGCCAGCTTCAAGAGCGGCGCGCTACTTTCCATAATAGTCATCATAATCGCTCCTAAATCTGCGTGCGGTTGTCGAGCCAGATGGCGAGAACCAGAATGGCACCCTTCGTCACAACTTGCATATATGGGGTGACCCCCAGCAGGTTCAGACAATTGGACATAAGGATGACAAGTAGCACACCCATCACGGTACGCAGAACACTGCCCTTGCCGCCTTTTAGCGTCGTTCCGCCAACAACAACCGCCAGGATGGCGTTGGTCTCATAACCCGCGCCGATTACCGGCGAAGCGGTGGTAATACGGGAGAAGAGAATGATTGCGCCGATAGCAGCCATGAACCCGGAAATCGTGTAGATGGCAATAATGGAGCGACTGACCGGAACCCCGCACAAGTGCGCGGCGGTCTTGTTGCCACCCGTCAGGCAGATGGCGCGACCCATGCGCGTTTGTGTCTGGAATACCCACAGGACAGCGAGGCACACCAGGAAAACGAGGAAAGAGACGGAGAAGATGCCGACACTTCCTTGGCCCAATGCCTCAATGACAGATGTATCGCCTTTCAGGAAACGCATATGCTTTGTCGAGCCACCGCTGTACATCAGTGCGATGGCGGAATAGACAGTGCTCATGCCAAAGGTGATGAACAAGGCTTCTGCCTGGGTCAATGCGCCGGAACTCAATACCAGTAGGCTGTTGACATATCCACAGAGGGCACCGACGCCCAGTCCGACAAGGATCGCCGGAACCTGTCCGATGGGATCAATCAGAGTGACCGTAACGACGGCCACGAGCGAAATTGTCCCTGCCACCGACAAGTCGATGAAGCCACCAATGATCACGAAGGTCATTCCGAGCGAAACCATGACCAAGGGACCAAACTGTCGCATGATGTTGATCAGGTTGGCGAAGGTCATGAAATTGGGTTCGACCAGCATCGTGACTACGATCAGCGCCAGGATGGCGATCAGGACGTAGTTCCTGAGAAACGATTGGCCGAGTAACGCAATATTCTTCTTCATGGGTTTGCGCTTCCTTCCGTCATTCCCAGTGCTGCGCGCATGATCTCGTCTGCCGAAGCCGTCTGGGGATTGAATTCACCGGTTATCCTGCCTTCGAAGAGAGTCAACACACGGTTGCTCATGTTCAACACCTCAGGCAGTTCGGAAGAGATGAGAATGACCGCGCCACCTTTTTCGGCGATCGCCTTCATCAGGACATAGATTTCATACTTCGCGCCGACATCAATGCCCCGGGTGGGTTCATCCATGATGAAGATACGCGGGTCGTTTTCCAGCCAGCGACCAATAATGCATTTCTGCTGGTTGCCGCCGGAAAGATTCTTGACCGGTGTCTTGGTCGATGGTGTCTTCACCACGAGAGCCTTGGCCTGCCGGATTCCTATTTCGCTTTCCTTTGACTTGCTGATAAATCCGAATTTGGTGAATTTTTCGAAACTGGCCATCGAGATGTTGGATTCGACCGAGAATGGCAGCACGAGTCCTTGCAACTTCCGGTCCTCGGGAACAAAGCCGAAACCGGCGAGTTTTGCATCGTTCGGGTTCTTGATGCGAACGGCCGAACCGTTGATCAGGATCTGATGACCATCAGTCTTGTCGGCACCGAAGATCGCGCGAACAATCTCGGTACGTCCGGCTCCAACCAGCCCTACCAGTCCAAGGATTTCGCCCTGCTTGAGGGTAAAGGACACATCATGGAGTTTCCGGGTATTCAGGGATCGAACCTCCATCAGCGTTGCGCCGACATTTTGTGGACGTTCCGGGTATTCGTTTTCGATTGATCGCCCGACCATCTTGGTGATCATTTCATCGCGCGTCAGATCGACCTTGGCCTTGGTGTCGATGATCTGGCCATCGCGCATGATGGTCACGACATCGCAGAAATCAAAGATTTCATCCAGCTTGTGGCTGATATAGATGATCGAAATGCCCTGTTCCTTCAACTGGTGGATGATCTTGACCAGCTCGACCAGTTCTTCGGCCGTCAGGCTGCTGCTCGGTTCGTCCATGATGATGAGCTTGGACTTGAACGACAGCGCCTTGGCGATTTCCACCATCTGCTTTTCGGACACACTGAGTTCGGAAACCAGTTTGTGCGTATCAATCTTGCAATCAATTCGGTCAAGCAGTTCGCGCGCGCTGGTGTGAGTGCCCCGCATACCTTTCATTTCCTTGAAACGGCCAAGGAAAATGTTCTCGCCCACACTCATGGTGTTGACCAGGTTCAGTTCCTGGTAAATGATCGCCAAACCACGGTGCATCGACTCGTGCGGCGTCGTATTTTCAATCGTTTCGCCGTCAAATATCACCGTTCCAGCGCCAGCATCTTTCTGGTACACCCCGGATAGAATTTTCATCAGGGTTGATTTGCCCGCGCCATTTTCCCCAACCAGACCGTGGACGCTGCCGCGCCGGACGTCGAAGGAAACTTTTTGCAGTGCTTTGACGCCCGGGAACGTCTTGCTTACGTCCTTGATGGACAAAATGCACTCGGATGTTTGTATTTTCACTTAACTTCCCCCTCCCACCGGACAAGATGGCCCATTCCAGTAGAGCATCGAAATGGGCCGCCCCTCTATGCCTCTATCACCATTCCGGTGCCGTAAACTGGTCGATGTTCTTCTGATCGACGATGTCCAGGGCGATGAAGTTAACTGGCTCAACCTTTTTGCCGTCGATAACATCTCGGGCCAACCCCAATGACTTTTTGGTCATGACTTCGAAGTTTTGCATGATGGTGACGGATTGAATCCCCTTGCGAACCTGATCAAACCCGGCACGGTTACCGTCAACGCCGACGATGAACATGCCGTCCATCATATTAGCGGCCTTCAGTGCCTGAGATACCCCTGTAGCACCATTATCCCAATGGGTAAAAACCCCCTGGATCTTCTTGCCGTGTTTTACAATCAGATCTTCCGTGATGGCCATGGCTTCAGCGGTAGACCACTGGCTCGGAGTCTTGTAGTCGATAACAGTGATCTTGGAGCCCTTGATCTTCTTGTTAAAACCATCGTGACGCTTGATCTGGGCATCATGACCGGCTTGCCCACCAACCTCAACAATTGTGGCACCGTTCGGGAACTTCTTGAGGAATGCATCGCCTGCAGCTTCGCCGGCCATGGTGTCGTTTACGCCCACAAAGAAGTCGCGGAACTTCTGGTTCGCCGGAGCCAAGTCCGACGAGTACATGCCGACCGTCAAACCAGCCTGCTTGGCCTTCATCACACTCGGGACGATGGCGTTGATGTCATTCGGATTCAGGAAGATAGCCTTGAATTTCTGGGCGATGCTGTTGGTGACTAATTGCGATTCGGTCTGGGTGTCACCCTTGGCGTCGAGAATGGTGACCTCGAAATTGTAGTCTTTGGCAAACTTCTGGAACTGCTTCGAGGAGAAGGCCTGCGACTCGTTGGCCATGTTCGAGCAGATAAACGCAATTTTCTCCTGCGCAGCTTGTGCATTCGCCCCCAATAGACCTGCAATAACGAGCGAAACCCCGATTACTACACCTTTATGCAACTTCTTCATGTCGAACCTCCGTTATGCTTTCGCGTTAAGTTCCGTAAAATGTATTCGATTACATTGTTGCGCTAAAAAAACAACACCGCCGTGTAATCGATTTCATTTTCTATCGTCTTTTGGTTTCTGTCAAGCATTTCATCACACAATTTGTTCGAGCATTTTCCCTAACCAGAACGGCAACATCCATACAGATGTCTCAACTCGGTTGGAGAACCTTTGCGCTATTTAGCAAAGCACGGGGCGGGTCGACTGTCGGATCTTCAGTTCAAAATCCAGAATAACCTTCCGCTGTTCGAGCGGTTTGCCATCCAGCAACATGAACAGCATTTCCGCCGACTTGAGCCCGATTTGATAGGCCGGCTGGGCAATCGTCGTAAGCGTTGGCGTACAGATCAAGGTCATGTCACTGCCGTCGAAACCGACAATAGAGATATCCTCCGGCACTCGAATTCCTGCCTCAATCAGCGCGCGCTGAGCACCAACGGCAATGACGTCATAGTCGAAAAAGACCCCGTCTGCCCGCTCGGAAAGGCCCATCAAGCGCCTTGCGACCATTTCCCCGCTATCTCCGCCAATATCGTATTCGATCACCAGGCCGGGGTCAGACGTCAAGCCATGCGACTGCAATGCACGAAGGTAGCCTTCCCGGCGCAGTCGGGCAAACCCGAACGAGCCCGAGGCATTGACCATGGCGATTCGGCGGCAACCAGTCGCAATCAGGTGAGATACTGCGGCAAAGGCACCCTCCTCGTCATCGATAACAACATAGGGGAGATCGGGCGTCTTCTTGTATTCGCAACACTGAATGATCGGGTATCTCACCCCATATTCAAGCAGGTTGTCCGCACTTACAGCCGGATCAATGGCCAGTATTCCATCGACGATCTTCTGCTTGAGCATACTGAA
>JAIFNM010000048.1 GCA_020047725.1 Betaproteobacteria bacterium | reverse complement strand
GCTGAACCATTTCGAGATCGCCGCTGATGATGTTGCCGACTTCGGCGTGACCGTACTTGATCATTCCGCCCATTTCGCTGATCACGCTCATGGCCTCGCGGCGGACGAGCCCCCATTTCGAGAAGGGGTGGGATTCGTGGTAGCCCTTCTGCTCGGTGATCGGGTAGATGCGGTCCACTTCCGAGAACAGGTAATACTCCAGTTCGCCCAGCGCTTGCATGGTGAGGCCGGTGCGCTCCTGCAAGCGGCGCTGTGCCTTGCGCAGGATGTTCTCCGGCGCACTCTCCAGCGGGTCGCCATGGAAATCGTAGAAGGAGCAGATGAGGTCGATGGTCGGTACTTCGGCCGTCTTGTAACGCGGGACGACGTACAGGTCGCTGGACTCCGCCGCGACAAAGGAGAACAGGCTGGAACCATCCACCCGCTCGCCCATGGACAGTACGCGATCCAGGTGCGCCTTGCTGTTGATGACGAAATTGAGCTTCTTGAGGCGCCCATCGCCACCGACGTAACGGAAGTTGATCATCCGGATATTGTTTTCCTCGATGAAGCGGATGATGTCCTTCTTGGTGAAATCATTGGCGGGTTTGCCCAGATACCTGACGATCTTGTTCGGGTTCAACGTAATGGTTTCGTTCATGCTGTCAGCTCCTGATTGGTTTTGGACGTGCGGCAGGTGGTTTCTTCGGCCATCGACTGGAATGCTGGACGATTGTTTTAACGGGCCGGGTTTCTCGGATGCTGTTGATTCTTGATGTGACTGAATCTGATTATAGAGAACGATGTAAAGTGGCTGCAGTGACTTAAACTCCCGGACGTATTCCAACACCTCATACCCGGTGTCTATTCAAATGCGATCACTACTTCCTTCCATGACAGCCTTGCGCGTGTTCGAGGCGGCGGCGCGGCACCTGACCTGTACCGGCGCTGCCGATGAGCTGTTTCTCACGCAGAGTGCGGTCAGCAAGCAGCTGCGGACGCTCGAGGAACATCTTGGGGTCATTCTGTTTGAACGTGAAAACCGTGGCCTCGTCTTGACGGAGGTGGGGCGGGACTATCTGGGCGAAATCCGGCCGCTTCTGGCACAGATTGCGGCGGCAACGGCGCGCTTGAGTCTCCAGCGCAGCCGAGGCGTTTCGCTGACGCTGAGCATCCTCTCCATTGTTGGTGACCGTTGGCTCATGCCGTTGTTTGGTGAGTTCACCCGGGCGAATCCGGATGTCGATGTCCAATTCACCAATCTGATTTCCAGTGACAAGCAAACAACGACGGAGCCGGACGCTGCGTTCCTGGGGGGCGAGGGTGTGTGGCCGGGGTCTGTTGCCGACTACCTCTTTGGTCGCGAAGTAACGCTCCTGGCTTCGCCTGAGTTAGTGGCCCGGGGTGAGGGCCTGCGCCGGGTGGAGGACGTCGCACGCTACCCTTTGTTGAACCATTTTCAGCGCCCGGAAGCCTGGAGCGAGTTCTTTACGGCCAACGGCATGGAGCCGCAGCCCATGTCCAGAGTCATTCGCTACGAGTTCTTTGCAACGATAATCAAGGCCGCTATCGGCGGAATGGGCGTGGCGCTCGTTCCGCGCGTCTTTGTGAGCGAAGAACTGGAGCGGGGCGAACTGGTTAACCCGCTGGGTCTTGGCGTAACCAGCCGACGCGGGTATTACTTCGTGGTTCCGGAACACAAGGCGTCGAATCCCGCTCTTGCCACGCTCCGTTCTTGGGTGCTCGACAAGGCGGAGGCGACTCGCCACGGGTTGGGGGCGTAGCAAGCCTCCCTGCAAGTTCGTTTTATGTCCGCCGTAAATGATCATGAAATGGCCGCAGTGCTCGGACCGCTCACGGGGCATGCGTTGAAGCACCAGTTGGCAAGTGTGGCGACGGCAGTGATCCTGTCCGCTACAGGCTACTGCATTGCAGGTCGTGCGGGATTCGCCTCAGATCGGGGTGCTATTTCGCAGAGAGGTTGGTTAATCAGGCAACGACGGCGTCAGCTTGCATGCATATCGCACCGCTGCCGAGGATTGCATACAGAGTGATATTTTTGCCCTCTGTATTGGCATGCAGCGAAATCGATTCGCCGAGTAAGGCTGGCGCAATTCCACGGTAGCTGAACTCAAGAACCCGGCTGTGGCTGACCTCTTCGGCGTAGGCGGCCAACAGGGTCGCGGTCAGCGGACCATGAATCACCAGGTTCGGGTAACCTTCAACATTGCGGCAATAATCGGCATCGTAATGAATCCGGTGGCCGTTGAAGGTGAGCGCCGAATAGCGGAACAGGGTAGTCGACGTTGGTGTGTATGTCCTTGTGAACTGTCCGGCCGGAACCGGCTGCGGGAGGCTTGCCGTCGATACAGGAGGTGTCGGACCTTTGTAGACGATGTCGTGTTCCTCGCGGACGAGGAGTTCACCGCCTGGCGATTTCAGCTCATGGAGCACCGTCACGAAAACGAGGTCGCCGGAGCGGCCTGTCTTGTGATCGACTTTCAGAATGCTCGATTCCTTGCGTATCAGGGAACCAATACGCATGGGGGCCGGAAAGGACACGCGGCCGCCAGCCCACATGCGATTGGGTAGCGGCACCGGAGGCAAAAAACCTCCTCGTGCGGGATGACCGTCGCGCCCGAGTTCGGATGCCGGCAAGCCATCCAGGAAATAAATCCAGTGCCACAATGGTGGCAGTCGCTCGCCGTCCCGAATGCGTTCCGGGTGGGCGAGATCCACCGTGGCGGCCATCAGCCGTGCGTGGCGAGCGGAAATCTGGTCTTCGTCATGATGCGTTTTGCCGACCCAGGTGCGCAGGTAATCCAGATTGATCTCGTTCATTGCCTCGTTCCTATTCGTCCGGTCGTCCGCGCCGCCAGTCCCAGGGCGGCGTCGGGTTCTTGCTGTTCCACAGACCATAACGGTGGATTTTTGCCATGAATTCGGCTTGCGCGTAGTCGGCCCGCTCTTTGGCGGATAGCTGGGCGTTGTGCGGCGGATACAGCCATGCGGCGCCATTTCGGATCAGTTCCAGGCCGATATCCTGGACGCCAACCCTTACCACGCAAAGCGCGCTGCTGGAGCGGTCAGCTGGTCTGCAATCGGCGCTGGCTTGCTGGTTCGAGGCCAGGGCGGATAAATCAGTCTTGGCTCGCTGTCCGAAGTCCTGGGTGATCTCCGGAGCGTCTATACCAAACAGGCGGATCCTGTGCAGTTGATTGCTTGCGTCCGCAAGCGTTAACGTGTCTCCATCGACAATGCTCGCCACCCGGCCAATAATGACTTCAGCGTGTACTGCAGCCGGCAGCAGCGAGAGAAGAACGACGAGTGCTTGCATCCCGGCGGCGCGCCTTGTTTTCACGCCATAGAGGGAAATCAGGGCGGTCAAGTCCGAAAACCACATTCGTTTTTCCTTGTGCGTGAAGGATGCAAATCTAGCATGAACAAACGGTCGGAGCCGGCACTGGGTGAGCATAATAAATCCGGGAAGATGTTAGTCATTCGGCAAGAAAGCTGTTATAAAACGTTGATGAATCGGGGTCTTGTTTAAGGGTCGTTTTGTGGATCATGTAAATTCTCGGCATGTTGCCGGTATCGGTTTGGTGCTGGGGGCAGCAACGCTTTGGAGTTTTTCCGGGCTTGGGGTGAAGGTGCTTTCGGAGATGGACGCCCTGTCCATAACCGGCTATCGCAGCATGTTTGCCTGCCCGGTGCTAATTCTGGCCTTCATCTATTCTTCTCGCAACGGTTCATGGCAAGACGTCAAGTCAATGCTGGGGCAGAAAACGGTTTGGGCGTCTGCATTAAGCTATGCGATTATGCTGATGCTCTTCATTTCTTCCAATCGGCTGACGACTTCGGCAAACGCCATTCTGCTGCAGTACACAAGCCCGCTGTATGTTGCGCTTTTGTCGTGGCCGATCCTTAAAGAAAGGATCAGGCTGCCGGAATGGATCGCGCTGGCCGTTTGCTTTTTGGGGATGTGCTTCTTTTTTGCCGAAAAGCTGTCAGCAAGTGGAATGCTCGGCAATACGCTTGCCGTTGTTTCAGGTGTTTTTTGTGCACTAAATTGCATTTTCCTGCGCCTCGCCGCGCGAAACAATCAATCCCTGGCGGGCGAAAACTCGAGCAAAGCGCCACTGCTGGCCATGGTTCTCGGGAATCTCCTGACCTGTGTTTTTTGCTTGCCCTGGATGTTTGATTCCTATCCACAGGGGGCGTTTGCATGGAGCGCAATCACGCTCCTGGGCTTTTTCCAACTTGGATTGGCCTTCGTTCTCTTTACGGCAGGGATTGCTCGGGTAAGTGCCATTGAGGGTGTCCTGCTGGGCCTCTTTGAGGCATTGCTCAATCCTGTCTGGGTGGCTATCGCCGTACAGGAATTCCCTTCGCGGATGGCCGTTGTTGGTGGAATGTTGATTTTTGTTTCGCTACTTACGTTCGGCTGGCTCAAGCAGCGGAATCATTTGGCAATACAGTGAAGTTTGGCACTTCTTGTTTTTGGCGCGTGCTTGCTGTTTCATCATGAAAGCAGAATTCTTGGCGGTCGCGGGCTGTTTGTGAAATGTGGATTGAGTATTACACTTATGGCGAAAGGGTCTGCAGTGAGGGTTTCTCCAATGAATCAAGAAACTCATCAAGATCGCCATAACCCGGCTCACGTTACAACCAACAGGGCGCAACGCTGCACATGATTACCTTGATTACTTCGTCCAGGAAGTACCAGTTGCATGCCGAGATGGTGGAAACGGGCTTTGGGCATCAGCCGCCTGATGTGGCGGCTCTTCAGCAGCGCATGGAACGAAGCCTGAACCGGATGGAGCGGATTGCCTCCGTTTATCTTGGGCACATTCACGTGCGGCTGGTCAATGGCCTCCAACTCGCTTTCGAGACGGCCGAAGCCGCCATTCTGGCCGCGTGTGAAATGCAGCACCGTTGCAATGCGTTGCCCCAGGTTCCGGGCAGTCGGGTATTTTTGAACATTGGCATTCACCAGGGTATCGAGCTTCGGCGAGCCAAAGAAGACGCTGGCGGTGCTGTTGAAATTGCAGCGCTTTTGGCCGAGGTGAGTGATGGTATTGTGGTCTCGGGAGCCGTCATCGCTGCCCTCAAGCCGGAATTGCGCGTGCTTGCCCAGCCCTACAAGGGCCTCTACCCTGAAATAGCCGCCCAAACGATTGACTGGCGTCGTGAGATTCCATCAACCGCTTATGGCGGCGCGTCGGTTTCGTCGGGTGGCATGGGGTCCATCTTGAAGGGCGTCTATCTGATTCTCCTCCACAATCTGAAATTGCTGGAACTGGCTCGCGACAAGCCGGTTCTCACGATTGGGCGTGATTCGCGAAATGATCTGGTTCTTGCAGGAAGCCATGTGTCCAGGAATCATTGCCGTATTGAACGGCAAGGGGATCGCGTCGTGCTGACCGACATGAGTTCGAATGGCAGCTTTGTTACGCCGGAAGGTGGGAAGGAACAGCGCGTGGTCAACGCGTCCGTAACCCTCAGCGGAAAGGGCATCGTCTTCTTTGGTCGCGAGAGCCGGGGAGAGCGGCGCGGCGGTGCACGCTACGAAGTGTGTTCCTGAATAGTCGGCCAGAAGGCTTATAAACAGGTCTTCTTCGCGATATATGCTCCAGGATGCTCATGTTTATTGGCTTGCCCGGCATCATGTTCGTAGATTGCCATTTGATGCGCCTCGCAGCCCGTTGTCAGCTTTCTTTCCCAGTTGAGCGGCGATAGTCCAGTTCTGCCGTTTCAATCGATTTTTCGTTGATCAGGCGTGACATCAGCGCCACGGCAATGGCGCGTGTCCGACTATTGAATTCTGCCGCACCACCGCTGAGCGCCGGCATTTCGATCAGGCCAAGCTTCCCGTAAAGCTGTTGTAACCGGCCCTGGACGCTGCGCAGTGATATCTTGCGTCGGTCGGCAATCGCCTGGTCGGTGAGGCCGAGGGTAATGTCGAGCAGAACTTCGTACTCGGACTCGGTCAGCCCCTCGGACCGCCCGAGGCTGCGTTGTTGCACGCCCCGGATTTCCCGGTCAATGACGTTCTGGCCTTCGAGGAACACGCACTGGATTGAGCGGCGCAGGCGTTCCTTTGATGATGTCTTGAGGATGTAGCCGTACGTCGCGCAGGGCGGTACGATCTTGGTGATACCGCGCACGTAGGCCTCGTCGTCGTAGTTTGACCAGAAGACGATCGGCATCGACGGGTTTTCGGCCCAGATGGCTTTGGCGGCTTGAACGCCCGTCTTTTTCGGCATTTGCAGGTCCATGATCACGCCTTTCGGCGCGTATTCGTGTACCAGACGAATGGCTTCTTCGCCATCGGCCGCCTCGATCAGTTGCGTACATTCCAGGTCGGAGGCGATGATGACTTCGCGCAGGAAGTTGCGGTGCAGGGAATCGTCCTCGACGATCAGAAAGGTGCTCATTGGCGAACGACTCCTTGCACTTGGATAATCGGCTTGCTGGCAGGCAAGGTGATTTCGAGTTGCGTACCCGTTCCGTCGGGTCGTGTTGCAACGGTGAGTTCGGCCTGAATCAGCGAGGCACGGGTGCGCATGTTGTTCAGGCCACTGTTGCGTCGACCGGACGCTTTCGGTAGCCCGCTGCCGTCGTCCGAAACGACGATGCGCAGGCGTTCGTCGATCTGCGCTAGCTTGATTTCGATCTTCGATGCATTGGCATGGCGCACGGTGTTGTTTATCGCTTCCTGTACGATCCGGTAGAGCGCGACCAGGGTATTGGCTGGCAATTCCTCGATTCCGGAATGGCCGTCGTCGTACAGTTGGTAATTGAGAAGCGCGGTGTCGGAGCGAACACTGCGCTCCAGCAGCGCCTCGACGGCCTGTCCGAAGCCGAAAAACTGAAGCACCGACGGCTTGGCATTGTCGATGATGATCCTCAGTTCGCGCAGGCAGTGTTCTATGTCCTCCTGCAGCGGCCGCAGTTCGCTGCCGGGCAAGTTTGTCTTGTTTGCCAGACGCTTGAGGTTGCGCGAAATTCGCGTCAGATCGGCCAGCGTCTGATCGTGCAGATCCATGCCGACGGCTTGTCGGGCGTTTTCCAGTTCCTCTGTAAGGTGCAACGCACCGACACGCAAGCCTTCCGCTCTGGCCTCGGTTTCCATCTGCTGCAGTTCGCTCTGCTTGGCCAGTTCGCTCTGTTGAAGCGCGAAGAAATAGGATGAGAGGATGTCGGCGACAATCTGCGCCGTACCAACGTCGGCGAGGCAGTAGGTGCCCATCTTCTGGGTGGAAAAGGAAAGTGCGCCGATTACCCGGCCTTCGACCTTCAATGGGACGTGCAGCCGGCTACGTAATCCCGCAGAGAAAATCGGCTGCGAAAACGCGCCGGCAAAATGAAAGCGGGCGTCCGTCTGCGCGTCGTCAGTCACGATATGGTTGACTTCGCCGCTGAGCAGGTCGCGGATCGGGCTGGTTTCAACTGGCTTTGTTGCCGTCGTGCTGGCGTCCCATTCGGTATGCAAACCGGTTTCATAGGCGACGACCAGCGTTCGGTCACCACTCAGTAGAGCAACATCCAGATGGTCGTGCGGCAGTAGCGTCCGAATTTCGGTCGAAACCGCACTGATCACGGCGCGAAAGTCGAGTTGTCCGGCGATGGCGCGCAGGATCGACAGAATCTGCGTCATGTCGATGCGGCGGATGGTATTTTGCATGATTGTGCCTTTTCAGGAGGCAAGACTAACCATTAATTGTCCCATGCAACAGCCGGGTCTCCGGGGATTCCTTGCGGGAACCCGCAAAAAAAATTCGCGATTGACGCTATTGTGTCCTGGCCGAACAGGCGATAGTTTTGCCGCTCTGCGAAACCGATCCGGTTCGCAACGCGCCTGGGCGTATTCCTGGGGATCGCAATAACCATAATTACGAGAGAGCATGAAGGCCGTTCTTCGAAACACGTTACCCAGAGCCAATCTGTCCTTGAGCGCCCTCGGTCTGGGCTGCTCCCAGATGGGTGGCCTGTATCGGGCTACGTCAGCGCAGGATGTGGCCGACGTGTTCGTCGGTGCCTGGACGACCGGAATCCGCTATTTCGATACGGCCCCGTTCTACGGTTACACGCTCTCCGAGCACAGGCTCGGCATGCAGTTGGCCGAGTATCCGCGCGACAGTTTTGTCTTGAGCAGCAAAGTCGGCCGCCTGATGCGCCCGGATAGCAGCGTCAAGCCGGGTGACGACGACTGGGCCTTTCCGTATCCGTTTCGTCCGCACTACGACTACAGCTATGGCGGTGTGATGCGCTCGTTTGAAGATAGTC
The DNA here is from genome assembly GCA_020047725.1 of Betaproteobacteria bacterium. Classification (GTDB taxonomy): domain Bacteria; phylum Pseudomonadota; class Gammaproteobacteria; order Burkholderiales; family Rhodocyclaceae; genus Propionivibrio. Next base: position 1,863 of record JAIFNM010000048.1, on the reverse strand, counting down.
TGCAGCGCCTGGGGCTGGCGCGCATCGACATTCTTTATGTGCATGATATTGGTCGCGCTACGCACGGCGAGCGGCATGAATATTACTGGTCACAACTGACGGGAGGCGGCGGTTTCCGCGCCCTCGATGAACTTCGGAGGGGCGGGCAGGTGGCTGCGGTCGGCCTCGGCGTTAATGAGTGGGAAGTCGTGCGCGATAGCATGCAGGAGATCGACCTCGACTGCACCATGCTGGCCGGACGCTATACGCTACTCGAGCAGACTTGCCTGTCGCCGCTGCTGGATGATTGCGTCAAGCGTGGCAATGCCATGGTGATCGCCGGGGTGTTCAACTCCGGAATCCTGGCCGGGAACAAGGGAACAACAAATTCAATTACGGCGAAGCGCCGGTCGAGATCGTCAAGCGTGTGCGTGCCCTGCAAAGTACCTGCAACGAGTTCGCCGTCTCCCTTTCGGCGGCGGCACTGCAATTCCCCATGGCACATCCTGCAGTGGTGTCATGCGTTGTCGGTACCCGCACGGCAGCGCAGTTAAAGCTGAATCTGGAGTGGTTTGAACAGGCCATTCCGGATGCCTTCTGGCAGGCATTGCATGATCGGGGCCTGGTCGACCCGGCGGCTCCATTGCCAAAAGCAGGTGTTACCGACGGAACTGCGGCATGATCATCGATTCGCACCAGCACTTCTGGCGGCTGAGTGAACGGGCTGGGTATTGGCCGCCTGCAGATCTGCTGCCAATCTATCAGGACTTTTCCCCGTCCGATGTCGAGCCGCTGCTGCAACGCAATGGCGTACGTGGAACAGTTCTTGTGCAAACCCTGCCCACGGTCCAGGACACCGAATACATGCTCGGCCTGGCTGCGCAAAATAAATTCATTCTGGGCGTCGTCGGCTGGGTAGATCTTGAAAGTCCCGATGCGCCTGCCTGTATTGCGCGACTGGCGAAAGACAAAAAGCTCAAAGGTTTGCGTCCCATGTTGCAGGACATCGCAGATGAGCGCTGGATCGAAAATCCGGCTCTGGCACCGGCCATTCGAGCGATGCAAGCGCATCAGCTTGTATTTGACGCGCTGGTTTTGCCTCGCCATCTGGCACCTTTGCTTCACTTCGCAAAAAAATTCCCTGACTTGCCCATCGTCATCGATCACGCCGCTAAACCACTGATTGCCGATGGGCTTGTTGAGCCTTGGTTCGCCGACATGAAGAAGCTTGCGGAGCTTCCGCAAGTGCACTGCAAGCTCTCGGGGCTGTTGACCGAAGCCGGTTCGAATCCCCGTGCCGAAATGATCAAGCCCTATGTCGATTCGATCATCGATATCTTTGGACCCGAACGGGTCTTGTGGGGAAGCGACTGGCCAGTAGTCCGTCTCGCCAGTGACTACGATTCCTGGCTGGCTATGGTCATGGTATTCATTGCGCCCCTTTCTTCACGAAATCAAGCCGCGATTCTTGGGTACAACGCTGTACGTTTTTACCGGCTGGATCGTCCCGTCCCGGCTGGCAAGCCGCTTGTTTAGCCGTATGTCCGATATCTTGGAGTGCCCGGGTCGTGACCTGAATCCGCCAGGCAAAGAGCCTGTTTGATCGAACTGTTTCAATTGTTTCAATAGTTTCATCCGTTATGCAATATTGTTTATTTTTGTCGAAAAACTGTGTTAGCTTGAAATTCATTGATCGGCTGTCAAAAGTAAAATCCACTTGTTTTTTTAGAAGTTTAGTGGCTTTATGCCTGCGTGGTAATCTCGTTTTTGGAAAGGGTTCTCCCTGATGCATCTCGTAACGATAACGCATCTGAACAAGAGTTTTCCTGGGGTGAAGGCGCTGATTGACGCCCAGTTTGAGCTCGAGTCTGGAGAAGTCCACGC